>CALDQI010000935.1:0-5508 GCA_937911635.1 uncultured Pseudomonadota bacterium
ATCGCGGTAGAGGCTTGACGACTGGTTCTGGTTCCGGTTCTTCCTCCTCTACTATCGTAGGGGGCTCGCTGACGACGTTTCTACTATTCAAGACGTCCTCAGAAGCGTCGGCGGCCCACCGAAATAGGTCAGTACCAACGACCGCCAATTCCGTGGCGTCATCACCGGAACCAACTAAATGAGGTTGTAACGTCTTCAGGCCCTTCTCCCACTGTTTTTTTCGTTTTAACATATAAGGATCAGAGCGCCAGTCCTTCTTCTCACCCAGTGATCGTGTAGTAAGCCCCGCGGCCGAACCAGGTAATTTCGGCCGCCGAATTTGTTGCGGCGCCTTCTCGCCCTTCTTCAGAGGACAGTACAAGCCCGAAAACAAGTTCCCGACCCGCACCATGCGCTGCCCTTCTCCTCTCAAGTTCATCTCCCAATACGACTCTCCGGCCGACTCCTCTTGCGGGATCGAGGCCTGGATGATCTGGAAGTTCTCGGACTGCTCCCTATAATCCTCGCAGGACTTCATCATGAGCACTTCATCAGCTGGTTTACCCTGTTTCTTCGCGAACGTCGCGGTCAACCGGCGCCAGTCCTTTTGCTGGTCCTTCCACCTCTTGAGAGCTCGAGCTTCCCTCGCTGCTCCATACGCATCCTCGGCGTCGGGGATAAATGTAGAATCATCTCTTGCAGCCGTTTCCTGGAATTGGGTGATTTCGACCTCCGCGGCCTTCGCCTTGAGCGCGTCGACATACGACTCGTCGGTCGTCAGATCCCCGGCCGAAAAGGCCTCGACGGGAAAGACGTCGGACGGCGTCCGCGCGCGACTCGAGGCGGGCGTGTCGGGCTTTCCGTCGTCGCCGTACTTGCAGTAGACCTCGTGCTCGACGAACTTGTCGGCCTCGCCCAACACACTTCGCTCGATGACGCCCGCGTTCCGCGGTAAGCGTCTCAGACCTTTGAGTCGTGCGGGCGAGGCGACGTTCGACATCCTATTACGGTCCAACAAGTCATTCTCTCGAGGCTTGCGCGCCACGAGCACCGTCTTCTTCGGCCGGTACTTCTCATTTTGGCGTCTTACCGTAACAGATTTCTTCCTTGTAGGAGACGGGACGAAGGTCTGGAACATCGCGGCGGGGGCGGGGGCCGCTCCGGGTGCTGGACCGGGGGCAGCTGCCACGTCTAGCGCGTCCAGCGGCGGCGCGTCGGGTGCCGTGTCCTCCATGATGGACGGCTCGCGCGGCTCCGCGGGGCAGCCTGGCGCACAGCGCAGCAAGCGATCGTTCCGATCCATCCATGCGTATAGAATAGGACGTTTGCAATACCCAGTCCCGATAATCCCAGCCAGAGGGGCAGTTTACTTTGGTGGGTGGAGGCACATTCTCGCCAACTGGCTGTGAATAACTTGAGGAGTATCATTGGGAGGAGGGTCAAGACCGGTAGCAGCCAATATGGAGATACCCATGAGGCTCTCAGGTCTTCAATCATCACTTTGGCATCCCACTGTCCGATAATGAGTCCAAACAACAAGGGCATTGTTGTCCAGAAGATGCTTCTTGATGATGCCCTGTGCTTGGATTCTACCCACCCGACAACAGAGATTAAGATACCTGCGCCCAGCATGTAGACCCACATCATCCATTTGGGAAGAAATGGAGCGAGGGTTCCTGTACTACTTAGGTTACTGATGAGGACTTGTCGCAATCCGGATCGCAGCATTGGAATTCGATCGCCAACTGCGGTTTGACATTGAACCTTTATGCCATTGATTTCAATCGATAGGCTCTGTCCAGTGTGACTCAGTTCGATGTCTACGGATTCATTTGAATCGACAACAAGATCTTGATTCGAACAGGAGACGACCTTTCTTCCTGCACTGTTTTCCGTAACGACAGAAAAATAGGGTTGCCCGGACAAACGACTGAGAATAATTCCCACTCCGAAGTCTGAACTACCAGAGCATCTTGGGTCACTCGATGTACCAGAATGACTTCTTTGCCCGGTATGTCTTGCGCCGTTCAAATTCTGAGGATTCTTCATCGTACAAATATTCAGCCACCGGTCCCCCATTCTTTTGCGAATGGGAGGGGCGGAATACCAGATCTCCAGCATGCCTTCGTTTGGGATTCTGGCTGTTACTGAAAGTGGAGCATTTTTCGTCTGAGCACTTGGATAGATGGCTCGATAAAAGTCCAGTCCCCACTCACCAAATCGAGGAGTATCACTTCCTTGTAAAGAGGACTCTCTGTAGGGAACAGGACTGTTTTCTCTAAGCCAACCAGGAGGCGGGGCATCCGAGTACTCTTGCAGCTGTCCCATCCACAGGCCGTAGCCAAGAATTGCACCTGCTATGAGTGTAAGTATGGGCCAAAACCCATATGCACTGTTCTTCATGAGCGCTTGACAGGTACGGCCTTCATTTTGGGTTTACCATCTTGTATTTCCACCCTAAATTGAACGTCGTCGCATTTAAACTTTGATTTGATCATACGAGATTGTTTCTTAAGGGAGTCTCTAACAGAGTCAAATGAGATGTTGGTGTGTTGTCCCGTTTGCCGTCTTGCATCAACCAATTGGTCATACACACTTCGGAAACGTCGCTCCTCCATTTGGCGCTCCATCTTTTGACGCTCACGTCGTTCCAGTTGTAAGCGTTGAGCCTCTTGTGTTTGGGACTCTTTGAGGTTGGCACGAAAAACTTGTTTGGGATGAACCCCACGTTCCATTTGAGAAACGTTTCGTTTCCAGTACATCTCATGAGATGATAGACGTGCTTTCAGCTGTGTGAAACGGTATCGCTGTTGAGTGTTTCTAATGGGCGTAACCATAATGTCTCGAATGGTGCGTTTTAAATCTTCTAGTTCCTTCAAGGGCTCAAACCGTTCAATACCGTTGAAGTACTTCTCATATGCAACCTTGATTCTGAAGATGCTCCGTTCAATCTCATCGAGTTTGCCGTTTAGTCCGTGGTCCTTCTTATCCCTTTTTGCCATGTTGCCGTCCCTGTATACACTCGGTTGATCGCATATCGTATGATGGTGTGTTTGGTGTCATCACCAATATGTACAGTATATCATGCAGGTCTTTGTTGTGAAAATGACCATGTAGATTTCTTATCTTCAGCATTGCTATTTTGCATCAGTACATCCCATAATGACTCCGATGAACTCGTAAAATGCTACACATTTGCTACTCAATATCTATACCCAAATGAATACAAATTGTGTTAAGTATGTCAATGTAAGCGCAACATCTTTGGAGAAGTCATGTCTCAGATATCCAATCCCAAACACTTTATTGAAACCGAGATCCTACGACGTGTTGAAAAACCATCGCAATATTTGGGTACAGAACTCAACTCGGTGCACAAAGGGAAAAACACCGTGGATTTAAGGTTTGCACTTGTTTTCCCAGACATGTACGAGGTTGGTTTGGGCAATTTGGGCTTGCATATTTTGTATGCGATTTTAAACAAGCATACTGATGTATGGGCCGAGAGAGCCTACGCTCCCGGTATTGATATGGAGGCTGAGCTGCGAAAGCATAAACTGCCGCTCTTTGCCTTGGAATCCAAAGATGGTTTAGGAGAGTACGATGGTTTGGGGTTTACTCTGCAATCGGAGCTTACCTACACCAACATTTTAAATATTCTAGATCTATCGAATATACCTTTACGTACAGCAGATCGAGGTGAGGAACATCCTCTGACATTTTGTGGTGGACCGGCTGTATTCAACCCAGAGCCACTCGTATATTTTATGGATTTCTTTGTCTTTGGCGATGGGGAGGATGTCATCAATGAAATTGTTGAGGTGTTCCGTCAACACACCACGCGTACTGATCGTTTACAGGCTCTGTCTGAAGTGAAAGGGATCTATGTTCCCGAGTTGTATCCATTTGATGTGCTCGAAGATGGACAGATTTTGCCATCCGATTCAGCCCCTAAGATTGTTAAGAGGATCGCTCCGGATCTCAATGCTGCGGAGTTTCCAGTAGACTATTTGGTTCCATTCACCAGGCAAATCCACGACAGGATCTCTTTGGAAGTGTTGCGGGGGTGTACACAAGGGTGCCGTTTTTGTCAAGCGGGGATGGTTACCAGACCCGTTCGAGAGCGCACCATCGATAATATAGAGACGTTAATGGAACGTACTCTCGCTGCGACTGGCTATGAGGAGGTTTCTCTGGTGTCTCTATCGACCTGTGATTACTCTAAGGTTCGCACGATGGTTCAAAAGATGAGTGAAAAGGCAAAAGAGCAAATGGTTGGAGTGTCATTGCCATCCCTACGCTTGGACTCTTTTTCTGTCGAGTTGGCAGATATCGTAGCTGGGGTACGTCGAACAGGTTTAACCTTTGCTCCAGAAGCTGCATCACCGAGATTGCGATCGGTCATTAATAAATGGATCCCAGACGAAGAGCTCATCTCTATGTCTCAGCAGGCATATCAGCTTGGATGGGATCATGTGAAACTCTATTTCATGATTGGATTGCCAACAGAACGTGATGATGATGTGGATGCCATCGCAGACTTAACTCTTAAAACACTTGAAGTCGGTAGAAAGATCAATCGCAAAGCCAAAGTGAATACTGGTGTGTCCACATTTGTTCCAAAGCCATTTACTCCTTTTCAATGGGCTCCACAGATTGATCGTGCTGAAACGAAGCGACGACAGGAAATTTTGTTTGCCAAGATAGGCAAGCATCCGGCAGTGAAGTTTGGTCGACACAATGCCAATGAGACTTTTCTGGAAGGATTGGTCTCTCGGTCCGATAGACGTGCAGGAGATTTGATTCAGCGAGCATTTGAGAAGGGGGCTCGATTTGAAGCTTGGGATGAACACCTGAATATGCGTGCTTGGTACGAGGCGATTGAAGATCTAGAGTACGATGTGGCATTTCAGTTCAGAGAGCGTCGACTCGATGAGAGACTTCCGTGGGACCACATTGACGTGCTCATTCCCAAAAAATGGTTTCAAGAAGATTGGCAACGCGCCACTGAACTCAAGCATGCTCAAGACTGTAGACATTCAAAGTGTCATCGTTGTGGAGTTATTGATCGAGAACGACCGTTGTGTGCCAACATGCTTCGAACGTCGATTGATGGACGGAAAGTCGAGCAGGAGTTTGTCGTTAAGCATGCTGAACAAAAGACAATAGAGGTCGAAAATGCACCACCAGATCGTATGCGAAATCCTTCAGACCCACCAAAGTTAAAGGAAAACTCTGTGGAACAGCGATTGATCTTTCGAGTGGCTGTAACTGGAGTGGCTCGATTCCTATCCCATATTGAGACCACAAACGCTTGGATACGTACACTTCGCCGTGCTAGGGTACCGATGGCATATTCACAAGGATTCCATCCACATCCAAAGATTGC
Source organism: uncultured Pseudomonadota bacterium (assembly GCA_937911635.1). Taxonomy (GTDB): domain Bacteria; phylum Myxococcota_A; class UBA796; order UBA796; family UBA796; genus CAJWHX01. Next base: position 5,369 of record CALDQI010000935.1, read on the forward strand.
GTTTGAATCGGCGAGACCCGTTGCTGAAGAGAGTCTAGGCTCCTATATGGATGTGTCGTTGCACAAAGAAGTTGATCCCAATCTTGTTTTGGAGCGGTTGAAGCAAGTGGTGGCACCAGGGGTTAAAGTGATGAGGGTAG
>CALDQI010000936.1:0-5852 GCA_937911635.1 uncultured Pseudomonadota bacterium
ACTGGTTCCGTCAGAATATAGTCCTCCACCACCAGCACCGGTACCACCACCGCCACCGTTGTCTGTATAGCCACCATTGCCGGAGGAGGACTGACCATACCCACCTCCTAAGGAAGAGGGAGTTGAACTACCTCCGTAACCCGGGTTACCCTGATAAGATGCACCACCTCCGCCACCAGCGATAATGAGTGGGGTTCCGAATTGATCAAACACAAAAGAACCTCCGCCACCACCGCCACCATGATTATTGGCGGAGGATTGAATGCCGGTTCCGCGTTGACCAATCATGATACTCAGAACGTCTCCAGCCGTCAACTGAAACGCACCCGATACATAGGCACCAGACCCACCTGAGGTCGCGACTTTACCACCCCCTTCAGCCCCATTTGCTTGAATGATGTAGGTTCCCGTATATGGTACCATCCACTGCTGAACCCCATTGAGGACACTAACCGCAGCCTCTAAATCCGTTCCAAAATATTCCACGTCACACTGAGATTGGCTGGGGCCCAAATGCCCAGTCTGACCACACGTTGTAAAGGTTACTGGATCGATACTAAAGGCGATCGCTTGGGTTGAAGCCGTTCCGGATGTGGTCATACTACCATCGGATACCATCCCTTCACAGGTCCAAGTTTCTCCATCGCTGACACTACTTGCAGGTACGACGGACCCACTGTACACATTGCCAAAATCAGAAGTCCAATCATAAGAGATGACTGTCACTGACTGACCATCGGGATCACCATTCGTCGAGACTTGACAGGTTAAATCGTCGATGGTTGCAATCGGATTACTTGGAGCAATTGACACTACAGGATTATTTGGAGGACGATTGTCAACCGTCAGCAGATCGCTCCCTTGTGCCTGGTCACCAACTGAGTCAACAGCCGTCACAGTACATTCTAGAACATCCCCGGGCATCACAGACGTTGTACTCAAATCCAAACCCTGCGTGGAACTGATGATACCGCTAGAGTCTGACCAAGAATAGAACGGAGCAACCACCTCATCCGGATCAGAGACGCTAGCCGTACACTCACACAGCTGATCATTGTAGGCACCATTTGCGCAGGTGATCTGTACAGAAGAGATCACTGGACTGCTGTTCGATAGAGCCACCGTTGCTGTTGCTGAGACAGTCGTCATTTGAGTGTCCTGCGCCGTTGCCGTACAAACGATTGAATCCCCCACGGCCGCTTGCGTACTCGATACGGTCCAGGTCGATCCGACCCCAACTGGAGTGCCGTTTACACTCCAATCATACAACGGTTGCAACACTCCATCTTCAGGATCAATCGCATTCGCCGAACACGTAAGCACACTCCCTGTAAACACAGGATTTGGAGCAATCACAACATTGGAAATACTGGGGACTGTATTTTGCACCACAAAACTGACATCGGTAGACTCCCCGTCGACATATCCATCATTTGGTGTCACTCTAGCCGTCCAATACTCTCCCACGGTTGTTGCACTCGCTGGTAAGATGAGTCCTGTCAATCCGGTGGTCGATTGATTCATTCCTTGCAGCCAATCAATTGAATGGGTGATGACATCTCCATCAATATCGATGGGTTGAGTGATCGAAATCACCACATCATCAACAGAAAAGACGGGGCTTGGGGTCATAGAAATGACCGGTGCAGGTGGAGGGGTGTTTATATAGATCATCGTGGTATCTTGGTTAGAAAAACCAGCTGTGTCTGAGACCTGAAGGGTAAGTTGATGCTGACCGGCTGATAACAAGGTCGTGCCAGCAGTCTCTCCTTGTACTGAAGCCACACCAGAAAACAAACTCCCATCTAGTGAGGAAGACCATTCGATATTCAAGTCCACGGGCGAATCTTCTGAGTCCGATACGGTACCCGAAAGCGACACCGCATCACCAAGATTAAACACGGCTCCTGTCTGCGGAGTGTTAATGACCACACTCGGCGTGGTACCCACCGTTAAAGTTCGCTGTATACTACACGTTAACCCTTGCTCATCAGCAGCGTGAAGGGTGATGGTGTGAGTGTTAATAGAGAGTTCATCATACAGCAGACTGGTGGTGCCATCTGTTCCGGCTACCGAATCTCCAAACACACCGTCCTTATCACTAGACCACTCTACGGTAAGTTGATCGCTCGATACATTGGGGTCCAGAACCACTGCTTGGAACTGAATACCTTCCCCAACTTCAACAGCAAACCCATCGTCTGGCGAGACAAATTCACAACTGGGTGCTTCATTTGGTTCTCGAACCTCAATTGAAATAGAGTCTATCTGGTTGGCGCCTTCTGTATCTTCAACATACAGCTCCAGTTGATGGGTTCCTTGAGACAATAATACCTCTCCAGATGTTCGACCATTCGAATCAGGAGACGAGCTGCTCATCACACCATCCAAATTCGAACGCCACTCTACCTGTAAAGTTGATGCATCATCTTCAGCATCGGAAACGAGACCTTCAAACTCAATCGCCTGATTGGCATAAAATACACTACCTGCGTTTGGATAGACAATCTGCGCCTCCGGAGAAGAATTGGTGTCTACAACGAAGGCCAATTCAAATCGACCGGCATTGTCATCTGGATCTCGAACCTCTACGACAATAGACGTCATCCCTTCTGCGATGGTCACCGAACACTCTTGCAGGCCATTTGTATCTATCGGTGCGGGTTCACAGACCGTAGTCCCATCGATGTACCAAGCCATCATAAGTTCTGCGGCATCGTTGTTGTCATCGGTTGCAGCTGCTCCGAATACAACAGCTTCACCATTCGCGAATGACTCTCCCTCTGCATGGGATGTTATCAGGACAGTCGGAGCTGCACTGGTTCCCTTTGAGTCAACAACATCTCCGTCACACGCCATTAGAGCCAACGCAATCGACGACAATAAACTCAATTGTACAGGTTTCATTGGTGGGTATCCTCTATTGTTGAAACGAAGGTACATGCGATATCCCCTTCATTATAGCGAATAATCCAAAAATGTAGTCTCGATCAAGAGAAAGCACACACTGATTAGGGAACAATATACGAGATGGCTACTTCAACGCTATTTTTCCGGACACCGACCTAATCGTAGAAACAGGGATCAATAGCCCATCAAATGATCCCACCTATCCAACTGATACCCATCAATGATCACGCCCAGTTTATTGGTATAGTTCGGATCACTGGCATAATACCGACTTGCTTTATCCATGAACGCACGCCAATGATGCTTGTTCGCTCGTGCCTTTGCATATCGACGATCCTTTGCAAGAAGTCGACCATGATATAAGATGGCAGCACCTCGACTCTCGAACACTTTGAACCGAGCCCACTTTCCATATCTACGGTTTCGAGAGTTGCGCTCAAACGTACGAATCTTTACGGTACCGTCACCAGTCCCTTTAATCCCAAACAAATTGTTGAAATTGACGGCAAGATTTGACCGACCCCAACCAGACTCAAATATCGCTTGTCCAATAACAATCGAAGGAGGAATCTGATGAGAGTGTGCGGAGATCAGAGCCGCGGGCGCAACATCGTGTAAGAACTGCCCCCTATATCCACTCGGCCAATCTTTACTTTGGATTGCCACAATATAATCAGCCATAAAAGCAACCACTTCTGGATCCTTTTGTTGGGCAAAATCATACAGTACATCTTCTCCCACATACGTATCGTCTAGACCCAATTCAAGCTGAACATGAACAGGTTGCACCACAAACCCTTGAGCGTCGGCCTGTTCAACAGTCCAAAACACCCAAAGGATACTGGGGGCTAGCAAGATTCCCATCCACAATGGATTGGGCAAACGAAAAGAAAAGAAGTTCTTCATATATAAGAAAGTATCGACGAACAACATTCTATTCTCAAATCTGAGATCTTTTCTAGCATATACTATTGACACAACAATAGAGCGTATCAATCTATAAACCGTATCGTCGGTCTTTAGTACATCTCTCATCAAATGCATTTTTGTCATGTCAAGAGTCTCATTTGGATCCCCTACTCACCTCTGTTCAATAAATCTTGACGATGCTATTGACATGGCAATACATTTAATGTACAATCACAACTGTTCTGGAGAGAGTAATTATGAATATTGTACTGGGTGTCACCGGCGGTATTGCAGCCTATAAAAGCTGTGAGTTCTGCTCTCTTGCAATCAAGTCTGGTCACCAGATTCAAGTGATCCAAACAACGAACGCCCTCCGATTTGTCGGTTCAATCACTTTTGAAGGTCTGACCGGTCGACCCGTACTACAAGACACCTTTGAGTCTGCCATGGATCATATCGAATGGGCGAAGTGGGCAGATGTCTTCCTGGTCGCCCCGTTGTCTGCAAACAGTTTGGCTAAAATCGCTCATGGTATCTGCGATGACCTACTTAGCACAACCATTTGCGCTACACCGCAAACTACCCCCATCTTATTGTGTCCTGCAATGAATACACATATGTGGCACCATCCGCTGACCCAAAGAAATATGCGAATCATCACAGAAAGTGGTCGGTTTACTTGGGAAATGCCCGTCGAGAAACGACTCGCCTGCGGAGATTTCGGAATTGGTGGTTTGGCAGAACCGAGTTTGATCTTGCAACGATGTGAAGAGATTTACAGACCATGATGCGTCTAGGATTAGTCGGAGGCATATTTGCCGTTTCGTGGCTCCCTTGGTTTGATAAAAAGGATCCCATTCCAGAGCCTACTGCCCCAGAGCCCGAGCCGATCCAAGTGGTAGAGGAAGCGCCACCTCCAGAGCCTCCTGCACCAATCCTTTTTCCCGAACCACTCCCATTCCACCCGACATTAGACGTGACCGGTTTGGGAATGACATACGCAAACAGCTGCGCCGGTTGTCACAACACATCTTTCGCCCAATGGAATGAGTCCACACACCATCTTGGAGCACAAAGCACCGAGTGGTTGGATGCCATCCGAGAATTTGGAGATGGGACTCTATGCACGTCTTGCCATCGACCATTTACAGTCCAACATGAAGAACTCACCACTGAAATTATCGAAAATGACATCGCTCGCCCTGTGATGGAACACAATGACGCGTGGAATCCAACATGGCAGAGTGAATCAGTTGGATGCGCCTCATGTCACATACGAGAAGGAGTCATCGTTGGGTCGAAAACATCTGATTCGCCGCATGCCGTTCGAAACTCAGACTCGCTTCAGAATTCAGAAGCCTGCCAATCCTGTCATCAGTTTCAGTTACCAGAAGAAGAAACGCCAATCTACAACACCTATCAGGAATGGAAAAACTCCGCTTACTCCGCTGCCGGAATTCAGTGTCAAGATTGCCATATGACCACAGGAAGTGTCATTGGGATCGGTGTTCGCAATCACAACATGAAACTATCTGCAAATCAAGGCATCACGGTCACCTTCCAAACGTCCTCCTTTATTCTGCGTCGAAATCAGGACCATGCCTTTAGTGTAATTCTCCACAACACCGGTGTTGGGCACACGTGGCCAGGTTCCAGTCCATTCAATGAAAAACAGCTCATCATACGACTGATCAACGATGCTGGCAAAACGCTCATCAAAGATGTCGTACACCCAATAGGCAACCATCGGGAATCAGAGTTAACTGGACCATCGATTGCAGTTGGAAACCAGCACAGCTTTGAAAGTTCTTTAAGCATTGGTAGTCGAATTCGGGATACCTATGCAATGCTTCAAACCATCTATCGAAATGGGTCTGATGAAGAAGTTCTCAGTACTGTGCGAGTTGAGATTCGATAAACCCCGTTTAAACGAAACTGCACTTGACCGTGAAGGTAGTGATTTTACCGCTGCAATTTTAGCGTTGGAACTCGATGCTGAAGAGGTCTTGATTTGGAAATAAGCAGTCAACTTA
>CALDQI010000937.1:0-11540 GCA_937911635.1 uncultured Pseudomonadota bacterium
GTAAAAATACTGAACCTGGAATCGTTCCATTGTGATCGACAAACCACTTCGGCAACGGTTTATGAGTGTGCATCCAAGAGTTGGAAGACTCACTCCATTGTAACCAAATAGAACGAGAAGAATCCCATCGCCATTCTGACGATCGTGTATTAGTGGGCTGCTTCGGTTGCACTGTGGTCTGTTCCTTCTGCATGATCACCATGATCACCATGATCTGCAGATGCGAACAGTGCTCCGATAAAAATCGCAGTGATTACAACGGTGACGATGGTTGCAATCCAACCAGGATATTTATCCATTCCAGTGTACTCAGGTCCTGATACTGTTGATCCCATGAGATATCTCCTTACTATAGTTATGAAGATGAGTCGATTCGTTCGTAGTCAAAATATCTCATTTCACCTGAAAGAGCAATTCGAACGTCAATTTGATCGTTCATATACAATAAAAGCTTCCAAGAATGGACCATACTTCCTCCACAACCATTCCGAGGATCGATCGTTCGCATAGCCTGGTATTTCGAGTGTAATAATGGGAATCTGCAAATCCTTACCCACAAAACTCCCCAACGATCCAGATCGACTTCCAAGACGGTGAACCCGAATATCTGAGAGATCAGACAACTCCTGAGCCAATTCTTTCGCTGGACCATCATAATCAATCCCGTTTAGAGGCTGATGAATAGTCAAAACTCTAGAAGGCTGAACTTCTACAAAAAAATTCATCAATACAACTGCTTCTTGCGTACTCAAAGGGGCATCACCATTAAACCATCCACGGCCAAAATTGGTTGTTGGAAAGTTTCGATTGATATCAATATTTTGGCTGTTCCCTCGTATACCTGCGATCACCCCATCAGGATTGGCGAGCTTCATTAGATAAATCGTACGATCGCTCAACCATTCGGGATGTTCATATAGTGCGTCGATTAGCTCATTGAATAAGGTGGTGCCTATCACTTCCGTACCATGAATACTGGCCAACAATACGATCGCTTCTGGTCCAGTTCCAAATCGATCAACCTTGACATATCGGCCTTGCTGCGATTGCCCTATCGCCATAGATCTATATTGAATTTCCTCTAAAATTACAGTTGTTTGCATTAAATACTGTAAAATCAGCAACGAGAGTAGGGTCATTCAACTACCCCAGCTCCAAATCTTCCAAACGATGTTCGAAACCTGATAGAGATTGTAGAGATTGAATCACCTTTTGAGGAGATGTCGATAAATCGAGGACTTCTAATATCTGTTTCCCAGACAATCGAGCGACCATTGGTCTTTGTTTTCCTGTTCGCCGGGCTGCTTGACCAACGACCAATACAATCTCATCGTCTACTCGGATAAAAGATCCAATGGGAAACGGTCCTTTATAGCGTGCAAAAACTTGCATCAAAGATTTGATTTGCCCATCGGTTCCTTCAATCAAGTCCAATACGACCTTCGGAAGTGGAACACTTGGGTCTTCATTAATGGTTTTATGATACTTGATTACAGAAGCCAACACCAAACCCTGAATAGAAGCAGATTTCCCCTGTAGAGCGGATGCACTATCATGTAAGAGCAACAACATTCCAAAGGCAGACTCACCCAATCCATCAAACTCGAGAATCGGCTCGATGACCTTTAACGCCTCATCATCAGAAGATACCCCTGCTAGGATTGCCGCAATCGCCATTTCTAGCATTTCCACATTGCTTCGTTGCAAGTAAGCACATAAACCAATCACATCAATTGCGATGGCTACATGGGTCTGGGCTCTAGATCGAGGTTTATTCGGATCGCGAAATGCACTCAGCATTTGATAGATTCCCGAAAAATTTTTCATATTGTCGACAATCATTTGCAAAGAACGACGAATCGGGAGTAACGACGGGCGTTCCCCTTTATCCGATAAGACATACAAACGGTCTACAACGTCTAACAAACCAGCCATCAACCAAATTGCCATCTTATTTGGATCAAATCGGAAGGCAGCTGCCGCTGAACCAGCGCTTTTCTTGCCGGAAATGCCCCCATATTGGCCTGCAGACATTGCAGAAGCCTCTTTCCGGATACACTGGGCCAAATCATTCACAAATGCCTTGATATCCTCTTTAGTGAGACTGGAAGAGAACGTTACATCATTCCAGTTGAACTTTTCCAATATGCTACCTACATCTCTGGCCCGCATATAGAGTTGAATATCAACCTTCATTAAATCCCCGTTGACAAAGAACTCATCGCTTCGAAGAGTTAACCGAATGGTGTTTACTCCTTGAGAGAATCCACTCTGTAACGTTTCATACAACGCATCAATTTGCCGAACGACTGCCGTGTTGTTGCTATCGTAAAGCTTTACTACAGAACCCAATGCATTCAACGCAACAATGATATCTGCCGCAATCTTTTGTAAATTTGCCTTTTCCATTTCACACGACCTCTTTAATTCGTTGTTTCACTTCTGCTGGCAAAAACCAATTGCCTTTCAACCCTTGCAAAATTGATCGGGCATCATCGGTTCCTATTTTTGCAAAGACATCTACAACCCACAATTGCTTGGCTGTGACCGCTTTGTTTCGGGTAATGTTCTTGTCCTTCAAAATTTCGCTCAAGAACTGAAACGTTGTCGGAAATGGATAGCTGTGTAACTGCTCAAAGAACTGTTGTTGCTCATGAAGAGAACGCTTCGAGAAGGTTGTTTCTCGCATAATGCCCAACATTAAATTGCCGACTTCTTTATCGACAACCGAAGAACAAATCTTGAGAGCCAATAAGCGATTTGCTTCATCTGGATCTTTCAGTGTCTTGGCTATTTGTTTTGCTTGTCCATCCGCATATCTACCGTTGATGGCTTCTAGTGTTTGAAAGCGAATGGAAGATAAGTCGTGTGACAAACATGAATACAGGGCTATCAAAGCAGCCGGCGTCTCCAACCGACCCAATGCTTCTATAGACTCTAGAACGACTTCATCCTCATCAGCCTTCAAGCCCTGCACATAAAATGCTGTCATATCGACACTCGACTGAAGCAATACAGATTGCAACGAGGCACGTGCTTCTCCCATCGGTAGCTCTTGTAAAAGAGCTATCAATCCGTCTGCCGAAAAACCATCCAGCGTCACCATCTGCTCCAAGATACCTTTCATACTTGTATGATTCGCTTCATACATATCTTTTAATTTCAGAACTTCAGAACCATCCATCAAACCTTGCAACATGTTCTGCGCAGCCGACACTTCTTTTAAACAAAGTTGTACCAGTGCATTTATCAATCCTGAAACAGCAGCTACATTTCCAGATGCTGACATAGAAGAAAACAAATCCTTCACCAGTGGAATATCCTGGTCCTTAGACTGTGAGAGTTTCATGATCATTGCTAAGAATCGCGTGTAGTCTCGCTTTGTAGACCAGACACCGTTAATTTGCTCTATCAAAGGCTGTACATCTGACGTAGCGGCAATTGGTGCTGTACACATTTGCACCCAATTAACAGAGTCCTTACTACGAAGCAGCCGCATATCAGAAGACGAAAATTGAGCCGCCTCACCATCCTCACCAGCGTCCAACGACACATCACTTTGCTCAAGCAAATCAGAGTCATCCTGAGCCCCTGCATCAATCTGCTCTCCCAATGAATCTACCGCATAATATTGTATGCGATCAAACTCAGCCTTCCACATTAATGTCACTGTGTCATCATCGATCGCCGCAATATCCTCATTGCAAATCTGTCCAAAAATGCGCATTTCATCTGCTTTGAGTCCTTGCTGAAATGTCAGTTCTCGAATCCCGTCTCTATACATTTGAAAGATGTACTTGGCAACCTTTCCATCTTCGAACAAAGGTTTCTCAAAACAAATCGGTCCAATCGGACTGATTTTTACAGTTGAGTCGCGACGGGACAGAAGTTTGTCTGAACGTTTCATGAGCTCTGCCAGCAACCGTTCTACCAAGCCACCCTTACCTTGATACAGCTGCATACCACGGATGAGTTTATCCAGTGCTGTATAAAATTCTTGAGTCAGCACCCACAATTCTTCTTCCTCTGGAGCCAATTTATCATCCATAGAACCCTCTGAATTTTACTGTTTCATTGGAATATCTTATCAAAATCCACTATTGTCATGAATAACAACTTTGGAATTTTGAACTTGCATCACCATGAGAGTATCATGTACAAACTTTTGATTAAAGTCAGCAATCAGCAAAAACAACTCTTCTCCTTTGCTAGTAGCCTCACAATTGGTCGAGAAGATGAGTGTGATCTGATTTTACCAGACCCTTCTATTTCTAGGAAACATGCACAAATACACATCGTTGGTGATGAAGTGATCGCAGAAGACCTCGGGTCGCAAAATGGGATTGTTGTAAATGGACAAAGACTTCGAGAAGGGCAAAGACTTCCAATGAACTCCAAATCTGAAATGCAACTAGGAAAGTTCACGCTTGTTTTGTTAACGGACAGTGCAGACGATAAATTTTACCGAGGGCGATCAATTTCTTATCTGGCAGAATATGATGCATCCAAATTAATGGAACCAGATCCAGGTGCCGAAACGCTTCAATTGTCGGCGCGAGAAGCGACGTCAATATTAAGAGAACAAAACCTTTTAAACAATGCCTGTATTCTAGACTCTTCCGGGAAACGAAACTTCCCCGAAACAAACACCATCACCTTCGGTTCCGCGGCAACCATAAAAGCAAAAGGAATGTTCATCGGGAAAATAGCAGCGGAAATCACTTGGAATGGAAAAGCACATGTTTTGAAAAAGAAAGGTGGTATGTTGTGTACTGTCAAAGTGAATGAGAACTCTGTTTCGGAACATACGTTGACCATCAATGATCGAATTTTAATTGGAAGCAGCTCCTTTCAATACGTGTTGTATTCAGACAAATAGATTTTAATACATCACTTTTAGCCTCTACGGATCGAAACATGATTACAACCATAATGTTTTGCTTATTGCAAACTCTACATGCCGCAAACCTTGCTGGGGTTAGTATGCCAGACTCCGCTAAGGTCAATGACGAAACATTGCTTCTAAATGGGCTGGGTTTACGGGAAAAATATTGGGTCGATGTGTATGTAGCAGGCCTCTATCTTCCCAATAAAATGAATGATGGCGATGCCATAATGAAGGCCAACGTCGGCAAAAGAATTCAGGTAGAGTTCATATACTCTTCTGTTCCACAGGCTAAAATGATTGCTGTTCTTGAAGAAAATATTACAAACAACCCACAATTCTCGGCTGATACAGTTGCCTCAATACGGCAGTGTGGTTCGTGGATGCAAGACTTCACCACTGGAGATGTGGTTGTGTTTGATTACGCACCAACAACACAAACAACCAGTATTTACATCAATGGTGATACTCGAGGCTCTGTACAGAGTAAAGAGTTTATGGAAGCCATATTTGCCATGTACGTTGGAAAATACCCAGCAACTGAGGCTTTAAAACAAGGGCTCTTGGGTAATTAAGGAACTGTGAATCAGCCTTCTAGAGTTGCCAACTCAAGCTGAATCAATCGCATGAAATCTTGAGCATTGGTTACGACTCCAAAAGCCTGATGCGTTCCTCTATCTTTCAGCTTGGAAACCACAAACTCTGTTTGATCTACACAGATGGTTGTAATTTCACGAATCGCACCATCCTCTGCTTGGTGATACGTTGAAAGCATATTTCCAACCGCAATCGAATGAAGGGCGGTTGCGACCATAACCACCATCGTCGCCTTATTGGTGTGAACCCTCATCGCCCCTTGAGCCTCGAGTGCATCTGTAATCGTATCTGGTAAAGGTCCATCATCCCTAATAGAGCCGGCCAAAACAAAGGGGACTTTTTCTTGAACCAGGGCCCGCATAATTCCAGACTTCAAGGCTCCCGATTCAACCAACTCTTGAATCGAACCTGCCTTTTTGACTTCATTGATGGCTCTCATATGACACGCATGTCCGGCTGCCACACCTGTTCCATCTGCTTTCATACCCAGTGTGGAACCATATAAAGCAGCCTCGATATCGTGAACAGCAACCGCATTCCCTGCCAAAACACAATGTGCATATCCATGACGTATCAGCCATTCCATAGCTTCTCGTCCACGAGCATGGACCAAGGCCGGACCAATGACCCAGATAATGTATCCATCATGATTGTCTTGGAATGCTCGTAAAATAGCGTCATAATCAACTGGCTTTTCACGACTCACTTCGGAACTCATGAACGAAAAGGCTTCCCCTTCGTTCTTTTCCTGCTTTTGAAACCCTTTGGTCCAAACAAATACACCATCGGAACCATCTTCATATTCAGCAATGGCAACCAGATCTCCCTCTTCAATGCATCGAAACTCTTTGATGTTCAAATGATCAGTGTTCGGATCATATATCAAATGAGAATCCATTCTTGGTGTTCTAGGGAGTCTCCATATTCCATTGATTTTCACATATGTTGGAAAGTTTGTGGTCGAGGTAAAACCATCAGGTAAAGTGGCAGCCTTTGGAGCTGGCTTAAAGACACAATCGGGTACAGAATCCAAACCCAACGCAGAAAAATTAGGGGCGATATATGACATGTTATCTCCAAATACAGTCCTTGTAACCCAATCATTATAAACCACAAAATGGACAAATCTTGGTTTATTGATGGGTTTAATGATGGTATACTGTACAACAGGAGATACCAATGCTGTACCCAACAATGCCGTTGTCTGAACTGGAAACATGGGCGGAAAAACACAACGTAGAGTATGCCTTATCCTATCCAGCCAAAATGTTGCTGGTACCCACCTCTAAGATTCATACGAACTGGTTGTGGGTATACAAGCAAAACAACACCACCATACGGGAAATCATAACGCGTACAACAGCACATACTGTTGAAGAATCGAGTTCAGAAACTGCTCCCCTAGAGTTTCAACAAGCCGCTATTCAATACCTTGAAGAGATGGTCCAAAATGCTATGCAGGCAATACAAGACGAACAAGAACTACTCCATAAACCGCGCCCTCAACATCCGATCCTCGAACAAATTTGGTCCAATGCACTCAAATATCGTAGTAAGTTGAGACAAGGGCTCTCTCCACGATCAAAGAAGGATCGTAGAACACAAAAACTATGGCTCGTAACCAAACATCAACAACTGCAGTACAAAGAAGAAACGATAGCGTGGTGTGGTGGAGGCAATTGGGCCGATCTAATAGTACATTTGGATGGTCGAGAGCGCATGGTGACATGCACCTGTGCCAAAAGCAAGTGTCGTCTTCGACTGTCTGCAATCGATCAAACCTTAGAGATGCTAACAGACACTACATGTGCACCGCTACATGAACGGCTAATCAAAAATATTGGCACTCCAAAATGGGAAAAGGACTTGCTGCTACTTGATGAAGTCCTAGTTAAAGATGGGATTGCTCGACCTGGTGAATCTTTGGGATGGAGAATCAAAGAGACAAAGCAAGGTCTGAATATCGAAGCGGTATGGTGTATACATACCGGTACAGGTTGGAAGCATCGCAAAGCAGATCTCAACACGGTAGCTCAAGCAGGAATCCATCTCACACAAGACAGTGATGTGCCTCTTTTACACTTGGCCAAACTACATAACCCCTCTTCATTGTCGGCTATGTTGCACATACTTCAAAAGCATCCAAGGGTCTTTATCGGAAGTCGATCATCTGATATTGGCGTTATTGAACCCACTCAGTTCACGCTTGCTTTGGAACATCATCAATTGGGTATTGAATGGTCTCTCCAGTTACAAGAACAGGAAGTATTTGCCCGTGACATTATCCAGTTTGATCAGTTATCCAAAACCAGTTTGTGGTATAGATTTTCGGAAAATCTATTCACATATGTAATAATAAACCATACACTTCAAGTGTTTATTAGGAATATTGCAAACACCGCAAAAATTATTTCCAAGGAAGCTATTGCAGCAATCTATCAACGACTACCCCAGATAGAAGATATAATCCCAATTCATCTATCAGAATCTTTACGGGGAGAGTCACTTCCTTCAGACAGTCGACCGATTATACGTATCAGCAATAGTGGTCCATCCAATCTTCGCATAGAACTAACTGTAAAACCGAACGGGGACAAAACGTTTCCCATAGCGATCGGACCCGAAACTATATACATTTTTAATAAAGAAAAACAAGTATTTGGGAATTGCAGCAGAGATTTCCACCAAGAAAAAAGTCACGCCGAGCACTTACAGAAGATGCTACAATTAGACCTGTCTGCCGATCACCAATGGTTACTGACAGAGCCAACAAAAATATTTCGTATGCTTTCAATGCTTAAAGAGCTTCCTCAAGCACACCACAGTCGTATTGAGTGGTTGACAAAGAAACCGACCATTCGGCCTGTTGGTATTGAAGATCTACGAGTCGATATCTTCAATACAGAACACCATCTAGAAATAGAAGGCAATATAGAAGGAGAGGAAGAGTTACTGGATTTATGGGAGATATTACCAGCCATTCGTAAGAATACACCCTATATGTTGGTCAAAGGTCATGTCTGGTACAGTATCAATGAAGATTTTCGCGACAGGTTAAGAACCCTCGCAGATATCATTGCCCCCCAAGAGAAAACTCTTCGCATCAACGATAGTCATATTCTTACATTAAACACCATCCTCAGCCATGAAAGCATTGAAGTTCCTGTTGTTCTACAGGAAAAAATGCGGAGTGTACAAGGTGTAATATTGAGTAACTCCGAGTTTGCGTACACCCTTCGACCTTATCAAATAGAAGGGGTCAAATGGATGCTAGATTTGAAACAATGGACTTCAGGATGCATCTTAGCAGATGAAATGGGTCTGGGTAAAACAATACAGGTAATAAAATTTCTACATGAAATTCAAGATAGTACACAAAACAAAACACTGATCGTCGCGCCAAAAAGTACTAGTGGGAACTGGCTATTCGAACTTAACAAGTGCTTATCAGATTGGAACATTATTCATTATCAAGGAGCAAATCGTCAAGAGTTATTGGGTACATTATTCCCCAAACAATGTTTGGTTTTAACCTATGATATCTTAGTTCGTGATTTAGATTTTTTAATGGAGTACCACTACTCAACCATTGTCTTTGATGAAGCTCAATACTTAAAAAACCCTCAATCTTCTAGAGTGCATTCAGCCAAATTATTAACAGCAGACTTCAATATTGCCTTGACAGGAACGCCTATAGAGAACAGCATACTGGACTTATGGTCGATATTTTCAGTGGTTTCTCCTAAGCATCTTGGATCTTGGACACAGTTTAAAAGGCGCTTCGCCCAACCAATAGAGACTGGACAGTCTGGACGACTTCAAGATCTAAAAAAATTGATCCAGCCATTGTTGCTTAGAAGACTAAAAGAAGATGTCGTATTCGATCTACCTCCAAAGATAGAGATCAATGAATTTGTTGGTTTATCGACATTTGAGAGAGACACTTACAATCAATTAAGAAGTCAAGCGAAGCGAATCATTCGTGAAAATCCACAACAAGCAAAATTTTTGGTGTTGTCATTGTTAACCAAATTACGGCAGGTATGTTGCCATCGAAAACTTGTGGTAGAATCGGCCAGTAATCATTCTAGTAAGTTGGATAGGGCACTTGAGATTGTCCAGAATCTACATCAAAACAAACGGAAAGTTTTGATATTCAGTCAATTTGTACGACTATTAAAGCTATTCAAAGATCTTCTTGTTGATGCAAACATGGACTTTTGCTATTTAGACGGATCATATTCAAGTCAGCACAGACAAGATGAAATCGATCGCTTTCAAAATACGGAAGTATCCCTATTCCTGATTTCTCTAAAGGCTGGCGGTAGCGGAATTAACTTAACAAGTGCGACTGAAGTGATTCATTTAGATCCATGGTGGAATCCAGCGGTTGAAGACCAGGCCTCAGATCGAGCACATCGCATTGGACAAACACAAACAGTTACAGTAATTCGACTGGTTGCGGAAGACTCCATAGAAACACAAATATTGCAGCTTCAAGAGGAGAAACGTAAGGTCGCATCCGATCTTTTATCAGATTCTGTCTCCAAATTATCCTTGGAAGAAATCACTCATTTGCTTGAATAAAAATTTTCACTTGGATGTGTTACAGTGTAGTGAAGAGACATTCTATGCAAAATTTTTAGGAGGAAAGATCATGATTGTTACTTTATTGAGTATATTGGCTTGCGGAGATAAATCCACCGATACCAGCACTACTACTGAGGATACAAGTTCTTCAGTTGATACTACAGAACCCACAGACCCATGTGCACCAATAGAAGGATTGGATGGTCTTGGAATGTCTGGTAGTATCGTCTTTGAAGATGGTATAGAACCTCAAGGAAATATTCGAGTACAAATGTGCAATTCAGAAACATGCTTTGTCTCTAAATGGTCCGACTCCGGATTTTGCTTTCCTGAAGGCACTCTTCCAGCCAATATAGATTATGCTTTTGACCTCGTTCCAACTGTCGACCCCACAATATATGCAAATCCTTTGAGCTTTATCACACCGAGCGACAACATCGAATTATCTGCTCCTGTGGTAATTCCTCTCTATACACACAGTGGACCTGGCAATCAAGATTTTGATGCCGGCAATGGCCTCATGGTCTCAACATCAGACTCCATGCCGGAAACTCTCTACGCGGTTGCAGTTGATATTGACAATGGTGGCTTACCATTTGAGGGAATGGATAAAGAAAATATTTTGGGTGCTTGGTACATCGGTCCTTTTGAGACTCATCTAAGTCCTGCAACGGCAATTACATTCTCTGATTCGAATATTACCGCTGGTACAACGTACACTGTGTACAATGGTGATTATGAAAATCAAACCTGGTTAAAAACTGCTGAAATAACAGCGTCAGAAGATGGAATCCTAGAAGTCGACTCCGGCTTGGAGATCCTCAGCACAATGCTGATTATGCAATAGAGTATCTCGAAATCCGAAAAGGCCACATCTGTGGTCTTTTTTTATGATACAAAATTCTCCATCATTTAAATATGAAATTTTATTAGTCATAGATTTTAAAGCATAAGAATCTGAGCCTAGATAATTTTCGTTAGGACCATAACCAACTGCAAGTGGCGATCCTCTTCTAGCACCCACTATAAGATCAGGCTGATCTTTAAAAATTATACCTAAAGCAAAACTTCCATGAAGTTGTTTTAGAGTTTTAATAATTGCATCTTTTAAATTAAGTTCTTTTAAATATTCTGTTATTAAATGAACAATTACCTCTGTATCTGTCTGAGATTTAAATACATGGCCTTTGTTAATTAAATATTTTTTTAAAAGTGTAGAGTTTTCAATAATACCATTATGTACTACGGATACACTTTCTGATGAATGGGGATGTGCATTAATAGTATTTGGAATTCCATGCGTTGCCCATCTAACATGTCCAATTCCAATTGGACCTGACATATTTTTAACTACAAAATTTTTTTCTAAAATATCAACCCTGCCTTCAGATTTTGCTTCATTTAATATGCCACCAGATAAAGTTGCAATACCTGAAGAGTCGTAACCCCTATACTCTAATTTTTTAAG
>CALDQI010000938.1:0-4442 GCA_937911635.1 uncultured Pseudomonadota bacterium
TCACTGACGATGCAAGACCCAGATAGGCTGATGTCAATAAAGAACCGAGCCATGAAATCGTCATCAATCCATGCCATTTGAGTTGTTTTGTTTGCTGGAATCTCAGTAAAGACACCGCAATTAATGGCAACCAGAATTGACTAGAGAGATACCAGCTCCCTTCTAGAATGGCATTGAGCATACTACCGCTTAGTCCAAAAATCAGTCCTGCACACCAAGATGCTACTGGGCCGACCCCCCAAGCAAGGGCACACCAACGAGCGCTCCAAATGTTGAGTCCAATGGATATGGTGACCAACAGACTGATCAATATCGGAATCGGAATGATGTCGTGGTTGACCCAGAAAAGAATAAACCACAACCATGAGTCGACGTGACCTATTGGTGCTTCTAAGGGGAAGTTAATGTGTGTGAACATTCCTTCAGTTAAATGTTGAGTCCCTTCAGCCAACCAGAACACACCGTATAAGTCGAAGTGTCTGGAGATATTTGTCGTTGGATCTACAATCAACGGCCATGTTGCCATACATGCAATCAACAGCGATATTAAGAGTGCTGTTGTGTTTTTCTTGAAATCCATATTGAAATGCCCATGAAGTGTACAATCAAGATTGACCATAAGGCAATAATCCATTCTCTATCGGTAACCATGAGATTGTTAACAAAATTATTCTGGTGTAATGCTGTTCGCCGAGCTGTCCATTTATTGTTGACTTGTTTGACTTGAAACCCAATTTCTATTGATGAGGTGTTGGGTATGCTCAACAATCCATCAAATAGGGGTTGAGATACCTGAGAGGAACCAATGTACAGTCGTTCACTTTCTCCAATCGGGCCAATATATTGACAGGTCCAAATATTATCTTCTACGCCATCAAAGGCATATTGCTGTCCATCTCCACACTGCATTGGAATCCAAGAGTGACCCTTTCTTATCTTTGCCCCGACATCATTCAGATTGTTTGGCTTGAGTATTTTTAACGTCAAAATGGGTCGGTCCCCAAAATTTGCAGAAGCATCATTGGGATAAAACGCCATGTGAACCAAGAACAGAATGAACATAAAAATGAAACCCCAAAAACGATTCTACAGCTCAGTAAATGTTGTACGTTGCAAAAACAACTTAGTATTCCGTATGGGGATGGGATGCAAAATTAGGCTGGGGTGCCGGCCTTTGACGGCAATCCAATGGTGTGAACGGTTCAGTCTTGTTTCGGAAAGACAGACTTTGCCATCGTTGTCCTCTGCTAAAAATGGTGTATATCCTTTACCATTGCCCTTTTGTCCAGCAATGATTCCAACTTCTATGTGGTTGGGTGGTTCATTCAAAGTGTTGGGCACATCCGGCAGTAGGGGAGCCAATGGATCCCAACCCAATTCGTGCAAAGGAATCCATCGTCTCACAAACTCTGCCATTTCTGCGCCTTGATTTGGCGGTGCAATCATGACGAGCGTATTGATTGGTGTGTCTGGAAACAATGTCAGGACAGCCCGAATGAGTAAGCCACCCATGCTGTATGTCACGACATCGATAGACGTTGCTCCAGTGTCTTCCAGCGCCTCCATAATCTGAGTGTGAAGTTGGCGAGCATTGTACTCAAGAGTGTGGAGGTGAAGTCCAAATGTAGGTGTAAATCGCGCTTTATAACCGAGATCTACAAGAGTACTGGAGAGCCACCACATGGACACTCCGGTACGAAGGAATCCATGTAGACAAAACAATAAACGGTCGTTGTACATTAGGCAGATTGTTTGTCTTTGGCTTTCGTCGGTTTGGCATTCCAAACTCGAGTTGACAGCATCAATCCTAGAATTCCGATGGCGACCATTGATATTGGCCATGCAGTCCAATTGGTTGGATCTGTTACCGGTCCCGTTAATGCACCATCGGCTGTAAAATCTTCTTTGGGAAGAACCATCCCATAGGTCAGAGACATGACACCTGTACCCAAATATACAAATCCATCGATAATTCCGACTGCGATACCGACATTCTTTTTACCACCGAAATCCATCGAGGCTGTACCAGAGAGCATTCCGTGTACACCGATTACACACATGGATGCAAGGATACAAACGATACCTGCTGGAGAGAGAGTGACAGAATCGCTGATTTGCATGACTGGCATGTCGAGTGTGAAGTATAGCGCGATAGAGAAGACGACTACTCCACCGTACAGAATCGCGGCGACCGGTCCACGACGAGATTGGAAGATTCGATCGGATATGATTCCAGCGATGACACCACCCATAATCCCTGCAATACACAAAAACATACCCCAGTGGTCGTAGATAAAGTCTCCTTTGAGGTGAAGACTAATATCGGTTTGTTTTGCAAAGGTTCGATACCACTGCATTGGAGCTTGTCTGATGAATCCACTACAGAATTCAATGCAGGCGATTGTGATGATCACTGGATTGCTCATCATCTTCTTGAAGACTTCAAGAGGAGGGAGTTGAGGACCATCATCGCCGGAAGAAGCATCGGCGGTATCGAAGTCTTCGACACCGGCTTCTCCTGGTGAGTTTTGTACCAAAAGGAAATCCGCTACCCAAAAGATGCACAGCAGAACGGCTGGGACCAAGAATACTGCAATTGCACCCATTCCGATATCTGTGTCACCATTGACCAATAGTGCATCTGGACCAGCAGAAAAGCCGTTGACAATCGCGTATCCCCAGTCAAAAGCAAAGTAAATGCCCAAAGAAATCAGAATACCGAAAATGGCACCAAAAACACCCCGCTCACGTACGTGAAACCATGGTGCGTTGCACTTTACGACCGCGATGGCGCCAAAACTTTGGAAATACATATTGATTCCATACAGTCCAGCAAAGACTTCTACGAAATTTTCAGCCACAAATGTTGCGAGAGGTCCCTCACTAACAAGGTTCCATGTAGCTAAACCCATCAATAGGTTTGCGACAGCAGCACCAGCCGCTCCAGTCAAAATGGCTTTTCGACCTCCGAATCGGTCTGCTAGGGGACCATTTAATAAGAACGCTGATCCATAGACCCATACACCAACGGTAAAGATAAATCCAAAGTCATCATTGCCCATCAAGGCACCACCACTGGGATCGGTCATTTCTTCAAACGCGAACTTTGAAACTTTTAAGTTGTAGCGACCCATATACAAAAATGCATAGGTCAATCCAAGTGGTAACCAGTTCATGACACGACGTTTTTTAAACGCATCAGAGTGATTGATACCCTCAACCGCCGGTAATCGGCCAATAACAAAGCCTACAACCGCCAGTAGCATTCCAATGGCAATAATTTCACTGTTCATCGTATAGTCCCCCATGAAATATAGAGATGAAAAAACCCAAATTATGAGTTATTTTTGGTAGAGTTGTATACTGATAAAGGGACAAACGTCAACGAGCATCGTGTGAATAACTGATGACGTTTCATTAGTAAGTGTGAATCATCATCAAACCAATTTCATGTCATGGAGATTTGTGTTACCCCTTTTGTAACCAATAAATTAGTGAAAGACCCCTGGAGAATGCCAGTGCAAGAAGGCGTAGTTGAACGGTTTGGAAAATATGAGCTGCTCGAAAAAATTGCTGCTGGTGGTATGGCAGAAGTTTTTCGCGCTCGTTCACGTGGTGCCGCTGGATTTGAAAAGATTTTGGTGATCAAGAAGATCTTACCGAAGTTGGCTGAAGATGAAGAGTTTCAGACGTTGTTTCTGGATGAGGCAAGAATCGCAGTTCAATTGATGGATGTTAATATCGTGCAAGTCTATGACTTAGGCGAGATTGATGGTCAATACTTTATGGCGATGGAATATGTCGATGGTATTGATCTCAGTAAACTCATGCAAAAGACCCGTAAACTTAAAGGGACATTTCCCATCCATTTGGCACTGTTCATCATCAGTGAAGTACTGAAAGCGCTTAATTTTGCCCACAACCGCAAAGATGAGCAGGGAAAGGGGCTCAATATTGTGCACTGTGACATTTCGCCCCAGAACATTTTGATTTCTCGGTCTGGTGAAGTGAAACTAACGGACTTCGGAATTTCAAGAGCCGCTTTCCAAATGGAAGAACAACATCAGGTCATTCGCGGAAAGTACGCTTATATGGCCCCAGAACAGGTCGAAGGACGTGTGTTAACAGGACAAACAGATATCTTTGCGTTGTCGATTGTCCTATGGGAACTTCTTGCTGGAAAACGGTTGTTTAAGTCGAAAGAAAAGGCGCAAACACTCAACAATGTTCGCAAAGCCTTCATACCCTCTTTACACAAAGAACGTACAGAGATTTCTCAAGAGTTGGAAGACGTCGTTTCCTTCGGGCTCAAGAAGAATTTAAAAGAACGCTATCCAAACGCGCTTCGGATGCTCGAAGCGTTGAGTTCAGTCATGAGTAAAGAGGGGTATCGGGCAACCAATAACGACTTGGCCCAGTTTCTCCGAGAGTTAGAAGAGCAG
>CALDQI010000939.1:0-2921 GCA_937911635.1 uncultured Pseudomonadota bacterium
ACATGAATTGGCAAGTTCTCGAAAGTGGATCGAAAGCAGACTCCGCTAGCGCTCCAAGTTGATACTTTCCATCTCTATCTGCAAAGGTTGCGAAACAGAAGAATGTCAACCAATCAGAGCACGGCTGATTGAATGCATCTAAGATTCGAGGCTTATCATCATTTCCAGATTGACGTTCAAGTAGCATGTCGGCTTCTTCACGACCATCCCGTCCAAAATAAGCGTGAAGTAAATACACCATTGCCCACAAGTGGCGTCCTTCTTCAACGTTTACTTGAAAGAGGTTGCGAGCGTCAAACAAGCTGGGCGCTGTACTTGCTAGCCATCGTTGTTGTTCTACTGAAGCGGGTTCGGTATCTGCTTGCGTTACAATCAAACGTTTCAGATTGTTTCTGTGCTCACCTGGTACTTCTTGCCATACTGGATTACCCGCATCGTCACCTCCAGGAATGACTCGGTCCTTTTCACGGTCAGCCAAAAAGATGCCCCATCGATATTCTGGCATACGGACGTGTCCAAACTGCGCCCACCCGTCTCGAGTTACACTTGTTGCAGTTCGGAGATAGATTTCATTGTTTTCAAAGACCTGTGGTCCAACATTGCGCCACCAATCGAGATAGCGAGGTTGCCACTTCTCGAGTGCACGCTGTAGACGACGGTCCGAAGATAGTTCAACATTGTTGGGGATTTGTTCTTGATAATTAATGCTACTCATGATTAAGTTCTCCGGTAATCAAAGATGGGTTGTTCTGGTTGCTCGTACATGGTGAGAGCCCCTCGTTCGCCCACTGCATTGGGGCGCTGGAAAATCCAATTCTGCCATGCCGAAAGCCGACCGTAGATTTTATTTTCCATACTCTCAGCACCTCCAAATCGAAGATTTTGCTCCATTCCGGTTAATGCATCGGGTGAGAAGGACAGACGTTCCTCGATTGCGATTCGAATCTCGTCTTCATAATCAATATCGTCTAAAGCATCACTAACCAATCCGTAGTCTAGTGCATCCTCTGCTGCCAAAGCCTCTCCAATATGCTTTTCGGCTTCGCTTACACTCTCTGCATCGTTCTGAAAACGGGCGGATAAGCGAGTCCAGCCATTTGCCATTGGGAAGCGTCCGGCATTTGCTGTCGTCAATTGTACAGTATTCTGCTCATCATCATCTAAGAACATGTAGATTCGATCACCACTGAGAGCCATCTCAAATAGAGTTCCGACAAAACAAGAACCTTCCTCAATCAAGGCGAAAATAGATTTTGACATGTTGTCTAACTTTCGCAAAGTACGTATTTGGAACAATTCGACTTCCCGCACAAACCAATCTGAAGCCGCATTGTTTGCAACCCAATTTTCATGGGTCATGACATCATCAGCAGAGCCTTCCGTCTTCAGAACCAATAGACCAATGTCCAAATGATTAAAACGCAAACGGATCAAGGCGTCTTCGAGCTCTCTGAACATTTTCAAAGACCAAGTGGCGACGCTTCTTTCTGGGGCTGTAGAGCTGCTCCGGACTGTGATGGTTGCCATTCGGTTTGTTTGTTCGACCGTTACATACTCATATTGCCAAGTGGTGTCTTCATCAGCGCTTCGAATTTCAGGAAGCAGTATGGGGGTCAGATCACCCACTTTTGATTCTGTTTGGGCAATGATTTTATTGGCAACGCTCTCCATCCCAGCCTGCCATTTTGATTTGGGATAGGACCCATCAACGAGTTTATATTTGACGGCTTTATTGGCCCGAAAGCCTTCCGCTTTTGTACAGAATAAATCACTGATATCGCGACGAATTTTTCGTTTGTCCGTGAGTCGAGTCAATCCTCCAGTCCCTGGAAGTACACCGAGTAACGGTACCTCTGGCAAGGACACAGCAGCATTGCCATCGTCGATTAAGTAAATCTCTTCACAAGCAAGTGCCAGTTCGTACCCACCACCAGAAGCCGTACCATTGAGGGTGGCGACCCAAGTTTGGGCTGAGTGTGCTGATGCATCTTCTATTCCACATCTTGTTTCGTTGGTGTATTTGCAAAAGTTGACCTTGAAGGCATGAGGGGATGTACCAAGCATCGGGATGTTTGCACCGGCACAGAAAACCTTGTCGTTCGCACTAGATACCAAAACAACTTTGACTTCTGGGTGTTCGAAACGCATGCGTTGTACGATGTCATTTAGTTCGATATCCACAGCCAAATCATAAGAGCTGGACTTGAGTTCATATCGGCCTTCCCACATCGGCTGATCGATCTGCACGTTCATGATTACGTTTGCAACGTTACCATTGTACTCAACAATCCAATGTTTATACTGCTCTGGATTGGTTTGAAAGTTAATTGGTGGATAGTTGAATTCAGCCATGGTTTCTCCCATTGTATACAAAATACAGTCTAAGCCATTTTGATTGCTATGACTTGTGATTGCTACGCAATATACTTCACTAGTGCAATATACTGACTATGCATCTTGACTTATGTATCCAATTCAGTCGAGCGAATCCAAATTTGTTCAGATCTGTTACACGATCCACACTTTTCTTTTGTTTTCGTTTCATAAAGGTATTTTTCTTGAAGTTTTTAGGGTCAATACTCTGTTTTCATTGACTTGACAGTTTTCAGGGCTACATCCAATTGTACCAAAGGAAAATATATGCTTTTAAATACACTTGGTCAGCGACTGCGGGCTAGAAGGAAAGAACTTCAATACTCTCAGGCTAAGGTCGCAAAGAAGTCTGGTGTTTCACTCCGTTTCTTAGCAGATGTTGAAATGGGACGTTCAAACATTTCTGTTCTCAGATTGGCTGAAATTTGCGCAGCTTTACAGATTCCACTAGCCGAACTTCTTCGTGGGCTCGGTTCAAACGGCGCCCAGATGTTGTCTTTGGTCGGGATGCGCGGTGGCGGAAAGTCTACCATTGGTCGTGCATTGGC
>CALDQI010000940.1:0-6351 GCA_937911635.1 uncultured Pseudomonadota bacterium
GTCACGACACATCTATCAGCCTGCAGCAGTCATGTACTCTCAGTCCTTCATCGATTCTCTGTCACCGGAATTGCAAGCCATCGTACTTGAAGATCCGAAAGGAGAAGCGGCTCAAGGACGATCGTCAGTCCGCCAACTGGAAGGCGAACTTTTGGAAACCATTGCAGCGATGGGTAAAGAGGTGGTCACTCTGACACCAGAACAATTGAAAGCCTACCGCAAAGCGGTTCGTGGAAAGACACACGGGGCCTTCTTGCAAAACAATCCTGAAATGCAAGAGTTGTACGGCGCTGTGAAAGCCAAAAAACAATCTCTCAAATAATTTGCACTCACTTTTGGAGGAGACAGCATGTCTTTTCTCTTTTCGAGTATGGAAACCTTGGCATCGTTGATCGATGCCTTTTCCAATTTTATCTCCCGAAAATGGACCACGTTTAAAGAGGGTCCACTCCGTGAGTTTATCATTTTCATTCTGCTGGTCGTAACCGGACTCATCATCATCATCGAAGCACTTTGCGAAGAATGGGATCGGTTCCTTGCCTTCTTAGAGAAGTCCTTGATTAGTGTTGCACTGCTGGTCATGGTCTCGCTATCATTCATGGACTATCTGCGTCGAGAAGTGGCATTTGTCGACTTTGAGATTGATGGTGGTGCAAATGCTTCTGTCGTCTTGATGGTGTGGGTGGGGTTCCTTGGAGCATCCTTAGCCACTCGTCAAAAGAAGCATTTGGCTGTGGATGCGACCGATCGGATTCTCTCTCCCAAAGCGGCTCGTGTTGCCAAACGATTTACAGCATTTGTTGCGGGTGTATTCTGTTGGCAGTTTGGCGGTCATGCAATGAGCATGGTCGAGAGCAACTTATTGGCTGGACTGGGTCAAGATGCCCTTCCGCTGTGGTCGATTGCCGAGGCACCAGTCAATGCACTCGGAAACTTTCTATTCAACGCAAATCACTCCATCTTAATGCCCGCTATGGTTGGGGCATTGATTGGTTGGGTTATTCTGATACGATCAAACAAAATCCCCGCGGCGGTTCAATCACCGATTGGAGCTCTACTGTTGTTTGTTGGAGGTCTCTCATGGATGGGAAGTCAATGGAACCCAAATCATGAAAACGGGGATGCGTACACCTTTGAGGCGTTTGGCGAAGAAGAGACAGGTGAGGCGGCTGAACCAAAGCCAGATGGGGCTCCGAGCATCGCAGACTTAATTGCAGATGACACTGGAGATGTGGAAGAAAAGCCATCCATCGCGGACCTAATTGCCGATGATACTGGTGACGAAAACGATGATGCAGGGACCAAGGGTGCCGAGATAGACGCAGATCTGGCTGCATTCTTGGCCGATTCCAAAAGCAACGAAAAGTTTCCCCTGTGGCTCGCACAATCGGTCATCCCCCTATCTTTCTTTCTGATGGCGCTTCGATTTTTCTGTTTGGGATTGTCGGGACGATTCGAGAATGAAGAAGAAGATGATGACAATGCAGAAAACATTTCCACTCCCGATGTAGAAGTCGATAAAGACGTGACTGTTAAAAGCAGTACGGTGGGTAAAGGGGCTCGAGATTTACTCTTTGCTGGACTCTTTCCCGGTATCTTAATTGGATTGTTTGCAGCGTGGGGCGGAACAGCTTCGATGGG
Organism: uncultured Pseudomonadota bacterium; assembly: GCA_937911635.1. Taxonomy (GTDB): domain Bacteria; phylum Myxococcota_A; class UBA796; order UBA796; family UBA796; genus CAJWHX01. The sequence goes on from CALDQI010000940.1 coordinate 1,642, forward strand.
CTGGGTGGTTCTGATCGGAGCGATTTTGCTTGTACTGGTCGGCTCTCCACTCTTCCTAGCGATTGGTCTGGCATCTTTGGCTTGTGTAACGCTGATTCAGGATATCTCTGCGTACAATATCTCTAAGGACATGTACGAAGCGGTCAAGAAGGAAGAACTCCTCGCCATCCCCTTCTTTGTACTCGCTGGAAACCTCATGACCGAGGGCACCATTGCCCAGCGATTGGTCGGTGTCGCCCGAGCGGTGATGGGACGAACGCCCGGTGGACTTGGACTGGCCTCGATTGCAGCCTGTGTGATTTTTGCTGCGATTTCAGGGTCCTCTCCCGTGACCGTCATCGCTGTTGGATCCATCATGTTCCCAATGCTGGTCAAAGAAAGGTACCCTGAAAACTATTCCTTGGGTGTTCTGACATCGGCTGGTTCACTGGGAATCATCATCCCCCCTTCCGTTCCGATGATCATCTATGCCATCATGGTGTCTCAGACGCTGACCTCTGTTGGAAAAGAGTACATCATTCCAGAAACAGGGCTACTGCCCGGTGGCTTGGATCCCACTCAGGTACTCCAAGTATCGCCAACCAAACTTTTCATCGCTGGTGTATTGCCGGGATTGTTCATTGCAGGCACTCTAGCTCTGTACACGCTCTATCAAACACGTCCCACTCGCAAGGACATTGACATTGTGATTCCGGAAATTGAAGGCACCTACTGGGGCAACCTCTTTGGTGAGATCCGCAAGTCTTTCCTCTCCATTATGCTTCCAGTGTTGATCTTGGGCGGTATTTATGGAATTTTGGGACCACTAAAGTTTACCGTCACAGAAGCTGCGGCTGTTGCAGTTGTCTATGCGTTGATTGTTGAGTTGGTCTTCCATAGGGAACTCAAACCATCCAAACTACCGGATGTACTAAGTAAGTCTGGTGTGATGATGGGGTCACTGTTTCTGATTATCGTACTGGCGATCGCCTTCAACAAGTTTCTTGCGGAACAGTACATCCCTCAGAATGCCGCTGCTTGGATTCAGGCACATGTGAACGCCAAATGGCAGTTCCTCATCTTGGTCAACATCTTCCTATTGGGTCTGGGATGCGTGATGGACATCATCTCGGCGATTTTGATTGTGGCGCCACTTCTGGCTCCGATCGCCCTATCTTATGGGATTCATCCCTTGCACTTTGGAATTATGTTCATCGTAAACTTGGAACTTGGGTATCTCACCCCGCCACTGGGGATTAATCTCTTCGTGTCATCAACGGTGTTCAAACGCCCAGTAATAGATGTGATGAAAGGCTCTTTGCCCTTCTTACTACTCATGATCTTCTGTTTGGCAGTGATCGTGATGGTTCCATTCTTGTCGCTGGCGTTGATCTAACACTGGATTTAACTTAGGTTAGTATACGCGCAATTCTACTATTGGAGCATGGCATGAAAGTACTCTGGACAAAGTCTGACGACGGCACCAAAATTCGATTGGGAAGATGGAATGATGAGGGGGAGAAAAATCTCTTACTCGTACATGGATTGGCAGAACATTTGGGTCGATATCAGCACATTGCGGAATTCTTTGCAGAAAAAGGATGGAGAGTCACCGCCATAGAATTTCGTGGTCACGGTGAAAGTGAAGGCAAACGGGGTCACGTCACTTCGTGGATGAAATATTGTGAAGATCTCAAAGCGGCTATGAGCACTATTTCTGGTCCGATGGTCATAGTAGCTCACTCCATGGGGGGACTGGTCACCCTCTGGTCGATGATGCACTCCTTAGCGCCTCCGGTGAAAGCATTTGCCATCAGCAATCCCCTTCTTGGACTGTTTGAACAACCGTCACCGATTACTGTGATGCTCGGTAAAGTTCTGGCGAAAGTCGCTCCAAAATTGGTTCTCCCAGGTCAAGATGTCAATTCGCAGTGGCTCTCTCACGATCCAGAGATCGAAAAGGCTTATTTGGCGGACCCTCTGGTATTTCGAGACATTACTGCTGGATGGGGTGCATCCATGCTTCAAGCCATGGATGATGTACATGCTTATGCCCCTAAATACACACACACCGTGCGTTTAATGCTCGGCGGAGATGACAGAATTTGCGACCCCGAAGCCGGTCGAAAATTAGCGACCAACTTTGGAAGCAGCGCTGGAGGAACACTCGATCTGATCGAATACCCGAAATGCTATCATGAACTCTTCAATGAAGTCGAAAAATATGAGATTCTAGAAGCCACCAACGAATGGTTGGAAGCGGAGTGGAGCAAATCATGAGCAAACAACGCTTGATTGCAATCCTGAAAGACAAATCGGTTAAAATCGGAACCTTCACTCTAGCCAGTGGCAAAACCAGTGATTTCTATGTGGATGCTCGCCAAACAACCCTCTCTGGTGAAGGTGCATTGGTGATTGCGGATTTACTATTGGAGTTGTTGCATCCAGATGTAGTTGGAATCGGTGGTCCAGTAACCGGTGCCATTCCGATTGTTGGCTCAACCATCCTGAGAGCTCAGAAACAAGGACGCTCTCTCAGTGGCTTTATGGTCCGCAAAGCCGTAAAGGGCCACGGAACTGGTAACATGGTGGAAGGACTGGGCTCTTTGCCAACTGGAAGCAAGGTCTGTATGGTTGAGGATACTGTGACGACAGCAGGTTCATTGGTGAAGGCCATTCGATTTGCAGAAGAAGCCGGATTGGATGTTGTTCAGTGCATTGCCATCGTCGATCGAGAAGAAGGTGCTCAAGAAACGATGCAGGCCGCTGGATTTGAACTCCTCAGTCTAACGACCAAAACGGAACTTATGGCATAGTCGACTACTTGCCATCCGAGACATACCCCAGTTTCCTTAAGTCCTTTATAAAAGCACGATTGGTCTGATTGGTGTATCCATCTGCAATACCAGGCTCTCTCTGTTCTTGCCATTCTTCCAGCTGCTGCCAAAGTTCTGTCTCCAGTTCCTCATTCTCCAATGGACGCAACTCTTTCGGATCCTTAGAGAGAGCAAAGACATAGGTCTTGGGTGTTCCTTGGAAAAAGTGGCCGTTTTGAATCGTCATCGGATAGTCTACCACAAGCTTTTGCCTATCAGCTCGAATGAACGCCACATCTCCATCTCGCTGAGACACAACCACTGGCTCAGTAGTAGCCGATACTGCATAGGGTTCCCATTGTGCATCCCATTCTGCAGAGACCCCCACAGAATCCGTCAACCAATCGGCAATCGAAGTCAAGGAAAAGAGCGGACCAATGCGTCGTTCCGCATCCCCATATACAATCAAGGGAACGTGAATCAGCTCTTGATAGAGTCCCGATTTGTGACCAATCTCATCGTGTTCACCAATCATTTCACCATGATCAGACGTCATCACGATGCGACCGTCTGGAAACCGCTCCAAAAATGCATTGATAACCAATCCCATGCGCTCATCGGTGTCCTCAAGTACAGCATCGTATACGGATTTGTAAATCGGAATATTGTCATCATCTTCTTTCATAAATCGAAATCCGAGACCCTTTTCTCCGAATATGGCTTCATAAATCTCATACTTCTGAACGCGCTGGGCAGTGGGACGAAGAGGTTGATGCGGTCCAAAGAAATGAACATAAAAGAAGTGGGATTCCCCAACATCAGCGATGGAAAATTCCTTCAGTACCTTTGGCGGCAATTCTTCATCGGTCATGTACTGCCACTCTTCAAAGCCCCTAGAGAAACCCAGATCTCGAATCAGAAATCGATTGGCAATGTACCCCCGAGTCTGATACCCAGCGGCGCCTAAGACCTCGGCGAGCGTCTGTGATTCTGTTGAGATTGCTGGATACTCCATCCTGTTTCGAATCATTTCTTGAGCGATTGGATAGTCCCAACCGTGTTCTCGGACAGACTGACCGGTAAACATAGACAATACCGATGGACTGGTCCATGAAGACGGTGCGAAAGCCATCTCAATAACCTGTCCTTTTTCCGAGGCTCCTAGAGCATCCAAGTTGGGTGTGTCGACAGTTTGAAAGGCATCCGCGCGTGTGGTATCACTCACCAAGAACAAAATACTGGGCTTCGGTGGAGTAGAATCTTTGGGAGAGTTCCAAAGGGTACAAGACATCCATACGCCAAGCCACAACATGTTCCTTCTCCTACACTACATACAGTTCAAACTGGCCGCCCTAGAGTCAACTGGCTTCCGTCGGATCATCATCTCCGATGTCACCCCTGACGATATCGTGTTCATCACTGTCCTCTTCGATCAAAGCGATCTCATCACCAGGCAGCGGTTCTTTTTGCATGTCTTGATACAGTAAATAGAAGAACACAACCTCGCCAAAGACTGGATAAAAGGCAATGATCACCCCATCTTTAAAGAACTTCCATACAAGTGCACCTTTAACAAAGAACCCTGCCGCTTCCCTATTTGGCAGCTCTTTCATGATGAGTGAGTCGAATGGGCCATCCATATACGCTACAAATGCGAGTAAAAGAACCACCACAAAAAGAATCCCCGGAATGAACCCCGCATATTCTTCAACGTATGGGTATTTAAAGTAGGCCATGAGACGGGCAGTGAACGGAACCGCAACCGCAAACATTGGAATAATGTTCATCGTCTCTGGGAAGAACTCAAGGTACACACCGGCCGACCATGCGGCAAAATAGAGACACTCACTGAAGACGATCAGGTAAAACCAAGACACCACATAATGCCCTGTAAACACCAACAGTGCCGAGGAAA
>CALDQI010000941.1:0-8537 GCA_937911635.1 uncultured Pseudomonadota bacterium
CGATAACAAGCCGTACCGTTTTCAATATGCTTTTCCAACGCCGCCCGATTGTCTTCTGAGTATGGAGGTGTGGTTAGGCTTTCAACTCCTGAAGCCCACCCGCTACACTCTGCTCTTCGAATAAACTGCAACATCGTTTGATGCAGTCGTTCCGACTCGTTCATTTCCTGAGATCTAAGTCTGATATTGTCCTCGGTATACGGATATCGTTCAATCATTTCTAGAACGTCCCAATCAATTCTCTTGCCGCGTTCAATCAACTCGAGGGCCAACGGATGCAACCGTTCGGACTCCTTCACAGATTCATACAGGTCTTGCAAACGGGCAGTTTCCAAATAGGGACCCCGTTCTCTAATTTCCCAACCGATCTCATGGGCTCGGGCTTCCATATCTTTGACCATATCTTGCAACAATAGCGACTGACGCATCTGCTCTTCAAGTTTCGACAGATATCCCGTCGAAAAGTACGACAGGGCCTTAGAGTCGGATGGACCGAAGACAACATTCCTATCAGAATAATATCGTTCAGCATCATATTTGGGGATGTCCCAAGACATCGTCTGTGCCATGTAGTGGAGGTGCACCTGACGATCGTGACGCGTCACAACATCATCTACACGTTCTGATATCCCCCATGGCCAGATCAGTGTCAAAGATGTATCGTCTTTTCTAAAAAACATGTCTGCCTGTACAGTGTCTGCTTTGTATTGCTGGGCCTGCAGGTACTGCCATGCATTCGCTTCATAGCCTATCAATACTGCCGCAACAATCAAACCCTTCCCAAGTTTAGATGACCACACCGACCTCCAAGATCTGACAGTTCCCATAGCGAAGAACCACAAACGCCCCCGTTGGATAAGTCGTTTCATCTCTTGATGGGTCTCTAAGGATTCTAAGGTCGATGCGTGCTTAGATAAAGTTGGAACTTCTGATCTTTCCCATGGCAATAGACGCCGCTCATAAATGGGATCTGACATGACCCTGCTCCAATGTTTGTCGGAGTCCGAATCAAAATATTTTGTACCATCCTTCTCAATTCGATTTTGTATATTGTCACTCATCTTACCCTCAAAGTAAGCTCGATTATATCAATCAATACCTGAACGGATCCAAACAGTAATTCGAAGTCTATTTAGATGTTCAATGTACCATTAATATGTGGTTAAAACAAATGTGATTCATGATACCCCCAATGTGATATAGAAACTTTTAAACGATAACTCTTCGGACAATGTTTATTGTACTTAAACCTAGAGAGGATTATGGATATACCTCAACACATATTGTCTATTGTTTCGCGATTCCCTTCCGGTATATGCGGATCAGACTTGCGATTCGCATTGCGCTTGGAACTGGGAGAGTTCAAACACCACATAGAAAATCTATTGGTTGACCAAGATCTACAAGTAGATCTGCCAAATGATTACGATCGCGGACGATTTCGTCTCAATGCAAATTTACTGCTGACGAACGTACAATACAATACAGTGTCAAAAACCATCTACGATATCCATGATACACTTCAAAATTATCCTCAAGGTCTAACCGTCAGAGAACTCAACAATCGAACGGGATACTCAGAAGAAATTATTACGAAGGAATTAATAGAAGAAACCTCTCTATCTTTCGTTCAGGAAGTCACTGACGAATCGTTTCACACACAATACAAAACCTGTCTCTCGGAGGACATCTCTCGACTAGTTGAAACTGTAGAGGAAGTCGTTCCTGTACAATCACCCTATCAACTAATTTGGTGGCTCTCAGTAACGGGGGGGCTTCTCGGTCTTCTATTTTCACAGTGGTTCTTGTAACGGATGTTTTGTACTCTAAAAAATCACTCCTTCTTTTATTCTTTAACGCGTTCGTGAGGTATGCATGCCAGACAACAAAGAGATTGTAATTATAGGTCCATCAAAGGTTGGGAAAACAGCCCTTGTGGCATCTTTATCTCATGCTGCAGTCACCCTTAATCGTCGATCGAACAGAAACAATCAACCCATTGAGGTGATTGGTAAAAACACTGACACACGAGACCTATTTACAAAGGTATACCAGCTGCTACAAACTGGCTCTCTGCCTTTTGCGGGGACACATTCGATTATCAACTATCACATCGAAATGACATCTCCTGCGCCGGCACCTAGTTTCATGCAACGTCTCAAAATTCTGTTCAGCGGTATGACTGATCCAAAGCCAGAAGTCTGCAATATTTATTTTCCAGATGCACCTGGTGGCGCTGTGTTTCACGGAGATGATGACGAAGCAGATGAAATTACCATCAGAAACCTCCGAAATGAACTCATCCGAAAGATATCCTCTGCTTTTGGTTTGATCATCTGTTTGGATGCAGCAATCCTCAACCCAACGGTAGATACAAACGACCAAAAACGAGCGGCTCTCAACTTTGCAAAATGGTTGCCGGGTTTGCTGTCAGAAGTTTTAGAAAGGCAAGAAGCGAACAGTACAGGGAGACTCAATATCAAGCGAGTGTGCATTGTCATGACCAAAGCAGATTTGTGGGCAAAGAACAACAACTACACAGATTTAGCAGAGACTACCGTACAAAATAGGAATGGCTACGATCATGCGATTGACATCTTAGGGAAAGCATTCTTTATGGGTTTGCGGCAATTCTTTGATACAAATACCGAATTTAACTTCTTCATGTCCTCCGTCTTTGGATTTTATCAAGGTGGATTGCAGGAGAGTTTTATGGAAGAAGCAAATGAAGAGACGGTTACTTCTCTTGATGAATGGACTCCGTTCAACGTCATTGAACCATTTTTAACAGCTGTTGATGCAACTCCACCCAATACTTTTGTCATCACCAAGCAGAAATTCGATATCGGAGTATAACCATGTACGGTATGCTACTTAGCCCAACGACAGAAACGGCAACAAGTCTTTTAGCCAGTTTGTATCGATCGATGACATTGCGAAACGAACCTCAAAGTGAGTTCGTTGGCACAAATCAGGCAATGGGTGATCTCAATCCCATTATTACTCGTTGGCTAGAAACAGGCAGGTTCAATCCATCTAGATACAATCGACAGAGCGATGACACCCTATTCCAATTTCGAATGTACATGCCTAAATCTTCGATAGCAGACCACATGATGTTTTGGAAGAAAGATGTGCCAATTGAATCTGACTGTCTAGGTACTCACTACTCGCGCCTATTTTCTTCGGTCGCAGTCGAGCACTTAAAAAAATCCGAATACTTAATTATCTGTGACGAGTTGCACTCGAGTCAAAGACAAAACCATTTCGAACATCTTGCACACTTATTTTTGCAGATGTACAATTTGGATTGTTCGTTAAAACGTATTGCATTTGTGATTCACTGTCCGAGCGATCAACAACCGAGCCAAGAATCTCCAATCGACATCGCAAAACGTGTTTTTGGAGCGGAATGCTATGACGTCTTCAAAACCTTTTGTAAAGTAAAGACACGTTTTGACTTCTTTATGGTAGATGTTTTCAACTTATTGCCCAACGCGCATCATCCATGTACCCTAGACCAATGGATTCCTGAAGATGCCATCAACCCATTTTTATTTGCTGTGAGTGGTCTTCCATCAGAGCGCACCATGACACTCAAAGGCTTGGAGATACTATGGAAACAATAGACGTACAAAAATGGGTGCAACTGCGGTATGGAAAACATGTTCAAGAGGAGAATGGCCCTATCGTTAAAGGAAGTGAACACAAAACCACCGGCGCGTCAAAATCTCTAGATGTTTCTCTCTACACTCAGATGACCCCAGATTCGACAGGTATTGGTACCAACGATAGGACCGATTGGCGTGAATACACATGGCTGGATGATGGAGGTGGAATCGTGACAAGAATCCACAGTCACAACAATGAACTCCTTATTATCGCTGGTCGGATTTGTGGACGTACAGAATCTGGGAAGCGATTGGGCCGAATGTATACGGAGGGACACTACGCCTGTTTACCTGTCTCTCAACATCAATTCCCTACAACACTAGGTCTGTTGCAAGCCCTGCACACCACGCCTCAGCTGCAGTCTTCCAACTTTACACTACCTCTACTAGATGTGGAGTCTGTGTCCATCTCATTACCGGAAAACTGGATTGACTTGATCTCACCCGTGCTCAAAGTTTTATTGTCAGGAATTCCTCTAAGCATCAAAACTACCAAACGTAGCCTACAGGAGATGACTGCATTCGTTCATATTGTACAATCGTGTTTACCAAACACATTGGCTTGGCGACTCACAACCAAAATCGGAGCCATCGAATGCCCTCCAAGTGATGCGGTTTTAAGTGTTGTACAATCATGCAATTTTGATATGCCTCGCATGATTGGATTTTCAATGGTAGATGCCGAAAAGAACCATCAAAAGATTAAAAGTACCGACCACGCCACTACACATCCCTTGATCGAGGGTGAAACGATTGGACTACGATATATTGAATACTTACAAGAACACTGCTTACAGTGCAAAACCACAATTGAGTTGCAAACTCAAATCCACAAAGACTTCCCAAAATTGAAACAATGGAATCACTTTCCTATCGAACAATCTCTGTATGAGGCCAGTATCGGATTCCTTCAAATACTGTTTGAAGATGATGGCCTCGCACAGTTACAAACCGCGTTGCAAAAAGGGAGTGCAGTCCCTTCCCTCAAAGTATTTTTTCATCGCAAATTAGAAGCTCTCATCTCCTTGCTTCATCACGTCTGGGATCATCCAAGTGTAATCTTAGAATCGCTCAATATTTGGGGCGATATCTGGGATGAATTGTTCGATCAATGCCCCATGCCACTTGAGGGCATTGTCAACCTGTTGCATCCCAGAGGCTCTGTGACCAAAGCTGCCTTTGCATTGTTCGAAGAAGCTATCCCTGAGGATTTTCATGATCTCATTTATGACAAACTTCAATCATGGAACAAACAATTAACCCAGCAAAACTCACCCAACTCACTGTGGCTAGAATTTGTCAATCGATACAATGAGTATGCCCCATGGATTCAACGTTGGATTCATGAACGACAAACTGAATTTTCTCTAAGAATGCGGTATGTATACAATCTCAACACACCACTTGATGGATTGCCATTTACACATTGGCTGCACGAGATGTCCACACAATCGGTCAAAAAAAACTTCGACGAGAAAACCTTTTCCATCGCACGGTTGATCGACGATCAATCCTATCACATACAAGTCGCGTTTATAGAAGAACTGTATACCTATTCACCGTTGATCACCATCAAAGAAGCCCTCAAGCTATCCGGTTTCGCTACCACCACATATAGAACTGACCAGCACATCTTAGCGAACATCATCTACTGGAAAGATCGTACACCTTTTTGGATGGAGAGCGCGTCAAGACTGCTTGTAGAATTTGCTGAGGCACACTGTAAACCTACATATTCATCTCCACTGTTTGAGCACATTCTCATGCATACATTCAGTACCCTATCCGTAGAGCAACAAGATACCTTTTGGCCATTTTTCTCAACGAAAATTGGAAATACGATTGCACAATGGATGTTTAACCGTTCATCAGACCAGACAGCTGGACCCTTTGACTCATTCTACATCAATCAATTTCCTGAACTCTATCAACAGGGGCACACAACTCTTCAAAAGATCTTTGTGGAAGTCGCTACAGATTCATCACTACCACATCACAGTACGTTGATAGCCATCTGTAAAAATATCTTACGCCAAGAAACTCATTGTCATCCATTACCTTCTGCACTGAAACAAATTCAACAAAAGAGGCTACAAACTATACAGGACCTCATGCCCAAATGGATATCCTTTTGGCTGTCTCATCTACCATTTACAATTCATCTGAGTGACATTGAACACGATGATACTCTCTGTGCATTTTTCTTTTCTATGCAACCGTCTTTTCAACCTCCTTCTCCAACGTTGCTTGAAAGGTTGTTATCTGAATCCATGGGTAAATCAGTAACTTGGAAACATTGGTGCGAGATGTTGGTAAATCAACAGTGGGATACCAAGCCCGGTTGGCGTTTACTGTTCATGGAACATGTACCCGATCGTCCATTGTATAAACTTGAGGATCATGAAAAGCATCTGTTTCAACATGCTCGCCTAGAATTGAAGGCACACTTCGTTTACTTGGGGTTTATCATTGAATCATCTCTTTTAAACACATTTACAGTTGCAGAGTTCAATCGACTCAAGTTCGATTATCAGGCTATGTTGATATGGTGGAGTGTACATTTTGACCACACTGAGATTCTTCTCCTCGTCCTACCAGCATATCTACAGACTCTGACTGTACCTGAATTGAAAGAGTTTAAGTCCGAAGTCTCTAGTACATTTTCAATATTTTCTTCCTTAGTACAGAAGGTAAACAACTATTTTGAAAGCGAACCAAGTACTCTGCCGACCATACTTGAACCATCCGTTTGGCTCAAAAGATACTTGCTCTCTTTACCGAAACCTGAGCGTATCCAGTGGGTCGAGACAAACTTATAAACCTAGGGTATACAAATCGATGTACACTAGTTCCATAATCCAAATCATATTTATATAGATTCAAACTGCACTTGCATCAATGCCTCTCAGTCAATATTTTACTGCCAATTCAATCGGGTATATTGGTCAGTTCATCCATGATAATATTTCTGACGTTGTGGACATGGTGTGAATAAGATTTGAATCATTCGGTGTGTCAAGAATCGTTCTACAAATCAAAATTACAATACCCATATGGCCTGTACAATTACAGTTGTTTAGGCTGCATCAAGAACTTGATAGATGCCCTCTAAATCTTGATAGTTCTAAATACAATTATTGCTATCAATTGTTCATGAGTGCATCAATACTTTTGAATGAGAACGATTAAAATAACATTGCGTTACTGGAACACTTGGATGAGTACCCTATTCAACTATAGAAACAGGGATGTACTTCAACAGTTTCGAATGGCTCTACACAGTTCTTTAATTTTGAGAATATCAGGCATCTCCATTTCCAATTCGCTGGCTAAATACAACGGTGAAGTAATATCGCCCCATTCCAATCCACTTTTCGCTTGTAGAAAGTCTGCCCATGTTTCCATAAGGAAGCACAAATTTTCGATAAATCGCCATGGAGAATCTCCTAAGGAATCAATTATGCCCGTATTTCCATGCTTCAAATCATAAATTGCAAAACAGATGCCTCTCCCGTTATACTCCGATAACTGTGAAAACTTAGCAATGATGTCATGGGACATGTCTATATTTGCAAACATATCTGCTTCAATTGATGGATCCATATCCGACAACTTTGTCAGTGCTATGATAGCGACGCTTGCCATCTTTCTAAACAACTTAAACACGGATGGAGTCACATAAACTGTATCATCGTCTGTATCTGGCACGGGTGGAGGAATTGTAGCGTCAACTTCAAGTGGCTCTTCCTCTTGGAAACGTACAGGTAGAAATACCAGTAATGCATCTACGCTACTTGACCAGGTCAATGGAATTGGAGAACCATAAGTCACATCATTGGCATCAGAATTGAGACGCTTTTCAATACAGCCTTGGTACTCTTCGTGAATCTTCATCTCAGCACGACACATTCTGGTTTGATTGATCTGTTGCATTGAATGCACGTCCACAATTTCTCTTTGGCGCTTGTATATGGGGGTGGTAAATGCAAGCGTATCTTCCACTCGAACCATAAAGTACACTTCTTTGTCAATCGCTAGACTCGGAGTATCTTGCCATCTTTTCAAATCTGCCCACGTCTGTTCAAACTTTTGTCCTACAGACACGCGATATCGTTCACCATTGAAAAAGAACAACGCGTTGGGATACATAAGCCTAAATGCAACTTGTGTGTCCAATCTCAAAAGAAGATCGGGAGAACTTGCCTCGCGAATAACAATACTTTGAATATCTGATAAATCCAAACTAGTTTTTCGATAATCATCTCTAATATTGCGAACAAAGTACAATTGTTCTGTTTGAACCACCGGCTGATTGTTTTTCATCTCTACATGTTTTGCTTCACGTGTATCAATGAGATGCTGCTGAGTGAGTTCTTCAATCACCTCGGTGGTCAAGGCTTCATCTGTAAACATGTTGGCAATGGTTTCCTTGGAACTTGGAATTTCACAAAGTGCCGCCATAATGTGTTGCTTCAGAATATCTTTACCGGGCTTTTGCCCACAAATCAGTCGCGTTCCAAGATTGTACAACCGATTCCAAGTAGACCTACCATCGGTGGACTCAAGCCACTTCTCCACAATAAACTCAATAAACAAGGAGTACCTTGGATCTGGTACCAACACAACAAGACGCTCATCCGCCAGTTCAATATCGTAACGATGATTTCTTTGCATAGATGTCATCGAATTACCAACTTGCTGAGGCAGAGAAAAGATGCCAGAGAGAGGAACTTCTACGATGTGAATCCAACTGTCTGATCTTGACAACAGTAAATTCGGTGGGTGATTCCACTCCTTTTGACAGTTGTTTTCATATGGAGAAAATGCATTTTCCAAGGGTTGGGTCACCCAATGAGGTGACTGCAA
>CALDQI010000942.1:0-9463 GCA_937911635.1 uncultured Pseudomonadota bacterium
GTCGACAAGATCTCGCCTCAGGAAGGGTTCTCCACCCGTTAAAATAAGTTTGGGGAAAGACGCACAGTTTTGCGTGAAGCGTTCGTATTCCCACAACTTCATTTCAGTTTGGATATTGCCATTCAGTAACTCTTCCCTGTAAAAGCAGTGCCCACAATTGAGTCCACAACGGGATGTGACAAAGACTGTCAGAAAGATTGGCTTGCGTTTTAATACCTTACTCTCAAACCCTGCTTTGGCGTATTGTAAACTGTATCGCCACCATTTTGGTCGTTCAACTGTCATGAAACCTTCTAGCAAATGGTTCTGTACAAAGAGAATAGACAAGTCCAAGTCCCATCGCACCTCCCTCACAATAAGATAGCCCAAAAATACTGATCAAGTGAAATGGAGTGGTGAATCGCTCTTCTTTCGATGCTCGTATAAACCGTAGGAGAGGGATATTTACGGTGATCAAGGGAATCCACCAGAAGATGTTTAAAGACCATAAATTTGGATGCAGTAGACTAGCCACAATCAATATGAGACTGAATAGGGCACAGATGACATTCACAGGATAGCGCCAGTGCAATGTAATCGATGAATTGGTGAATAAGGTATCTTTTGATATGGAACTTCGGAAGTGCAACCCCAGATTGAACCGATGCTTCATCAATCCAATGAATCGTACGTGTTTGTGGTGTATAAAGAGACCGTCAAAACACTGAGCAATACTTCTCGGTGGGAAATGCCACCGAGACTGGATATCGTCGCTGTATCGAGATGTTCTTGACGTGTCCCAGCCACCCATCGCCATCCAACCTTCTCGTGACATTAAACAAAGTGAGGTAAATGCTGTATTGACCTTCGAACCATGTTGCGTCAATTGGTAACACAAGGAAAGGTTGGTATATTGCGTAATCCAGTCACCATCGGAGATATAGTGCTGAGGATGCCCATTGATGGCCAGACAGTCCGGATACTGGTGATGCAGGTTGAGTAGGGTTGACAAGGCATGTTCATGCGGCTCTACATCACTATCCATATAGAGAACCCACGGTGCTGTTCCAGCTTGCGTACCGGAATTGCGTGCTCCGGAAGGTCCTGTTTGCTTTTGCTTAATGAGTGTAATGGGATAATTTGATGTATTGATGAATGATTCTATGAATGCGGGACTTGAGTCAGTAGAGCCATCGTCGACAATATAAATTCGAACGTCACTACAAAGTCTATCGCTCACACTACGATCAATTGCCTCAGTTAAGCCGTGCAAGCATTGCTCAATGGTACTCTGCGAATTGTACGATGGGATCACAACATCGATAGAAGTAGGCGTGAGAGTGGAATGCATCAAAAGAACCCAAATCGAAAGAACTCTTCCGCTCCAAACAAGATATTCCAGCCACTGTCTCCATATCCAATATCAAATCGCATGGTATTGTAGGGCTGGGGCGGCATTCGGATTCGGAGCCCCAGTCCTCCACCTCCATGGAAATTCTCCTCCGCGTAGGTCAGTTCGCTAAATGCAACCAGTCCGATGGTGTCCTGCGGTCGCCAGCGATACTCGATTACACCTGAAGGAAGGAACTCGTCCCGCCATCGATGAGCTGGAGCGGTTCTCAACACATTTCCACCACCCACCGTTGGCAATCGCCACCATGGAGCTTCGGTGTTTGGGCTGGCGGAAACCTCAATCATAGAAGCCCAACCAGAGGGATGAATCCACATCCATTGTCCATTGATCCGTAGATGATGGTATTCCCACTCAATGTACTCACCGGTGGCATAGAGTTGCATGGAATCCATGGGTTTCCACATCGCACCGGTTGATAGACCAATCCCTCGCCAACTCTCATATGTGTCATTAATGGTGTAGCCTTCTTGTCTAAAAAATGGACCGAGCCAAGCCTGTCCCGAGTCCCATTGAACTCCAGGTCGTAGAGATAACGATCCTGTTTCTATGAGATGGAATGTTGGCGTGTCGGATTCATATAAGAAAAATGGACGTCGCTGCAGATTGCTGTTCACCTGAATCCATTTGTCTCCTACGGATGTATAGGAGATAAATACACCGCCTGCATATTGTGTTGTGAGCGCAATACTGGTTTGTAATTGACCACCTCGATTGTCTATGTTGGGTTGGGTCCATGACATTGATCCACCGACTCCCAATTGTCCGCCGCCGTACAGACCAAATCCAATGTAGGCGCCTCCTGGACCTTTGTCCCATTCAGGTGTGTTTGACTTCAGAAAACATTGCCCGATACCGTCAAGGTCATCATTGTTGAAACTTTCGAGCGTAGATACGGGGAGGGTACCCAACCATACAAGTCGTGCGGTAGCTTCTTCCGGTCGATGCTGCAGCAATCGTTCAGACAGCTGTCTGGCGTAGGTAAGATCAGCGGGCAATCCCATTAACGATAGATACAACTCTCTATCTACGTTGGCTAGAGCACAGCGAGTATCATTGAGCGGGCATTTGGCCAACGCGGCATCACCGAGTACACCGTGTACAGCCCAACCAAGATTGGAGGCTGTCAAAAGTCTGCGATAATGACTTTGTGCAACGATTGCAGGGTTTTCTGAAGTGCTAGCCTCTTTCCATGCGTTGGCTGCATCTTTGTACTCCCCTTGACACCAAAGTCGGTCACCCAGGTCTATGGTGTTGGCGAAGGACTGTGAGAGGAGGAGAAGACTGAGCATGATTGGTCAATTCAGTTTGAGGATAACAAAAAAGGGAGATGATCTCTCCCTTTTGATATTGATAATTATCAATTCGTTGATTCTATGCTTCCAACATGTGGAGAACAGTTTCAACCATGGTACCAGAACCACCAGCATGAAAGTGTTCAAACTTAGAATCCAAGAATGCCGGACCAGCGATATCAACGTGCGCCCACTTTGTATTGGATACAAATTCACTCAAATATAGGGCGGCTGTAATGGATCCAGCTGTGCGGCCCCCAATATTCTTTAAGTCACCCCAAGTACCCTTGAGTTTCTTTTTGTACAAATCTGGAAGGGGCAATTGCCAAACGCGTTCTCCTACGGCTGCAGCCGAATTTTGAAGACCATCAATCAAATCGGACTCATTGCTGAAGATGGCGTTGTAGTGTTCACCAACCGCAACAACACAGGCACCGGTCAGTGTTGCGAAGTCGACAATGTAATCTGCACCGAGTTCAGAGGCTAGGCACAAACAGTCTGCAAGCACCAATCGTCCTTCGGCATCGGTGTTGTGAATTTCAACGGTCTTCCCATTGCGGTATGTCAGGATGTCTCCGAGTTTAAATGAATCAGCAGCACACATGTTCTCTGCGGCACCGATCATACCGTGGACTTCGATGTCTGGTGCCAACGCTTGTAGAGCATGAAAGACGCCCATGACGACAGCAGAACCACCCATGTCGCATCGCATTGTCAGCATACCGGCTGACGGCTTCAAAGATAGACCACCTGCATCGAAAGTAATTCCCTTTCCAACCAAAACGACCTTTTTCGTATTCTCGTCTTTATTTTGAGGGGTGTAGTGCATGTGAATGAATCTTGGTTCACGAGAAGATCCACGTCCAACAGCCAGCGTTCCGGTCATGTTTTCAGATTCCAGCTTTTCAACGCCCCACACATCTACAGTTAGATCTGCTGAAGCAAGATTGAGAGCGGCATCGGCGAGACTTTCAGGATAGATGTCATCTGCTGGTGCATTGACCAAGTCTCTAGCAAAGTTCCGTGCATGGGCGATAGTGGTCCCTCGTTTGGCCGCATTGGTATCTTCGTCTCCAACCAGACTGATCGTTTCTAGATTGCTTTTGATATCTGTTTTATAGGGCTCATAACGATAATTCCCTAGGATGCATTGTGTGATTGCCAGCTCGGGATTGGAGAAGTTGAACAGAGTAACGCCAGAGAACCCCTTTTCCTTAGCAAAATATCCGACACTACCTGCGGCCGTTCGTTCATCTGTACCACCGACAATCAAGACAGTTTTAACAGAACCTGTAGTTGTCAACGCTGCATTTGGCATTGTGACACTGCTGCCATCTTTTCCTGTAAAGTCAGCATCTTTGACCCATTGTACAAGCTCTTTTGCAAAATCTGGCTCTGATAATACATCCATCATATTGTCTGCATTGACAAGTACAGCCAATAAAGGTTGAGTAGAGGCATTGCGCGAGAATTGAATGTTCATATACAGTCCTATTGTGGTGGGATTAAGTGTATATTCCTATCGTAAATACAACTTGTTTGCAAATGCATGAAGTGTGCTTTATGTAGATTTCAGATTGACGATAGAGGATGTTTTACAGCAACGCTAAAAACACGCCTCCAAGAAGTAGAATCAGTACCACCAATCCAATAATCGTTGATGCAAATGGGTCATTTTTGACAAAGTGGTTGACCCAATTGACTGTTTCTCTAACAACATCTTGGACATCTTCTTGAGGAGAATCCTTCTTAGACTCGACGGTAGATGTCGAAACCTTTGGAGCAGGAGTATTGTCTCGCGGCCTTTCAGATGAATGTTCTTCCGATAGATTCACTGCATTTCCAATGCTTTCTGAGAAACCATCTGTAAAGTCTGTATGGTCTGGGTATTCAGAAAGGTCTTGACTATAGTCATGACTATACTCTTCGACTTTGTGATACTCTTCAGAAGGTTCAACTTCAGAGGATTCATTGGTGCTGAGTTCAATCAAAGATTCCAACTGAATGGTGAACGGAGAGCTGTGGATGGCACCGGTGGTTAACTCTTGTCCTTCATGACCAGCAACGACAGTCAGTGTGTTGTGTCTTTTTTTACGATCTTTCAGCGGCCTAGGGAGCGGGTGGATCATTGATAGAGGTTCGCTCACTGAGGCAAACTCGGATTCTGGGAGTTCCATCTTGGGACGAACAGCAGATAAATCGGGTATTTTAATGGTTGCATTAGACGCTGTCGGTTGTTGTATGCGACCTTGCAATAACGGGTGACGGGCGTCGACACCCTCAACAGCCTCTAGTGATTCTGGTACATCGTCGAATTCAAATGAATGTAGTACTGCGGATTCTTGGGACGGTGAAGTTAGGTTGTCTTGAGTTGAAAACGCTACTTCTGGATCAGTTGTGTCTCCTTGTGCAGACGGAAACTGGAGTGTCTTGGGAGGCACAGAAGGGATAGGGGGTTCATACCCCACATTGGCTGTAATATGAAATTCGGCATATTCTTGCTTTGGGGTTGCCAACGAGCCGTTGACTCTGAATCCTAAGAACAATCCGTAATCTCCCGGAGGTATATCTACAATACCAAATTGAAATCGCAGTCGACCTCCGTTTAGTCGACTGACTTCGACCCATAGGTCATAGCCCTCAACGCGGGCGCCATTTCGATTGAGGTCAACTACGATCGTACCCGCAGTAATATCCTCATGATCTTCGAGCGGTGGAGTGGTGTGGATCGAACAAGAGAAGCGGATTTCATCGTCTTGTTGGAAATGCCCTTTGCCAAGAGGTCCACCAAATAAAATGGGCCCAACTTTCGATACGGTCGGATTGATCAAGTCAATGATATTCTGAAGTCGCTGTTGAAAATCTTGTAGATTCGCGAATCGGAAAGGGGGTGATGGCTCCCACTTTGAATTGAGAGCTCGATCGAGTAAGCGTATGATCTGTCTAGAGACCCGTTCATGAAAGTGAATATTTGCAGACGGGTTCTCATCTAGAAGGAGTTGTATGCTTTGAGAGAGATTATTCTCCAATAATTTTGTTAGACCTTGTGTACAGACCTCCAACTCACAGTCTCGAACGAGCCTACCCATTAGGAGTAGTGCCAATCCGTGCGTATCCGTTGCAATACTTGGACTCCAAGAACTTTTTCTTGTTCGAGTGTGTCTGTACTCTGGAGGGGTGAAGGGGCTGAGACCTTTGGCTTTCAACAAGTCTGCATGATGCAACCGAAGGAGTGGGGTCAGGGGGTCCATGAATAGAACATGCTGACCATCCCAAAAGACATTGTTTGGGTGAATGTTTCCATGTGGACACAGATCGGACGGCAAGTGGTTTAAGGCTTGTGCACAGCGTGCAAGGATTCGAAGGAGTTCAGGTAGTGAACGCGATTGACCCATAAGCTGTTTAAACCCAACGTCGTATCTTGGGTATAGTAAACAATAGCGACCGTCTTCAGAAATGAAATTTGCAGCGGGCGCCAACAAAGAGTGAGATGGCTTGCGAGATAATATTTGCCATTGTTCATCCATCACGGCTCGCGAGATCTTCACTAGATGGAGCATGTCTTCTGGGAAATCGGTGGGTCCCAAAGCAATCTTGACGATCCAATCTACACCGTCTTCTCCCCGTGCTGTAAAAGTACGTGCAAACAACCCTCGTCCAAGCAACGCACCAATACGATACGTCGCGCCATTGGCATCTCGAATGAAGTTTTGTGAGCTTGACATTTGTTTGATGTGTACAGTGGGAGAGTAAATTTACAGTAGCGGCTTGATTGCTGAAATCTCACCAATTATCAAAAGGATAGATCGAAACCGTTTTTTATCGGATTGTCGATAAATTGTCAATGTACTGCTCGGTCGACTCATGAAAACTTCTCCAATATTTCCTGCATCAGGTCCTCGTACGTATCGATTTGTAAAGACTGTATTCTTCAGGCAGATTAAAGAATTCGAATGGTCCCTGTCTCATCCGAGAGAAGCCCAGCATAGAACGTTTACAGACATAATGAAAAGGGTTCGGGGAACAGCATTGGAAAGAGAGTACAACCTCAATCGTGTCCGTACATTGAAAGATCTTCGTCAGGCTGTTCCCATTCAATCCTATGCTGATGTCGAACCATTCGTACAGCGAATGCTGACTGGTGAAGCCCGAGTGTTATCCAGAGAAAAGATTCAAGGGTTTGTAGAAACATCTGGAACGCAATCCACCCCTAAATTAATCCCCGTCACAGCCAGCTGGTCGGCACATATACGACGAGCACAGATGTTGTGGGTACTCGGATTGCTCAGAGATTTCCCCAGCATATCTCAAGGAGATATATGCCACATCGTTTCGAGTGCGTCTGAAAGACATACAAGAAGTGGTTTGCCGATAGGAGCGAATACCGGTCGAATGGTTGAGGCTTTACCTCGGGGAATGCGGCAACGATTTGTATTTTCCGGTCTCCCCGAGATGTCTGATCCGGACATTCGACACTATGTTCATTTGAGATTGGCTTTGCAGAGATCTGTGCGCATGATTGTGACCGCCAATCCATCAACGATAGCCCTATATGCTCGTAAAATTGGTGAGTACAAAGACTTTTTAGCGAAGGATTTGACACGAGGTACACTGTGTGAAGGTCCCGCGTCATCTTTACCCGATGGGATTCGTCACTTGATTGAGCCTCATCTGACAAAGGCTTCGTGTCCACTTCATTGGACATTGGCAGGAGCCTTACCACTTTCCGTCGTTGGATGTTGGACGGGGGGACCTGCACGATGGTTTATGGATCAATTCTCAACCCTACTTGGTGGAGATGTACCGGTTCGTGATGTGGGCATAACAGCATCCGAGGGATATTTTGCCATACCGTTGTCGTCTGAGTGGGATGGTGGCGTTTTGTGGAATCAAGGAGAGGTGTTGGAATTTCAAGATGACCATGGCAACGTTCATTGGGGCTGGGAATTGGAAGAGGGTCAAGAGTATTCGTTGATTGTGTCTTCCCGAAATGGATTGTTGAGGTATGCCATGCGAGACCGAGTTCGAGTAACCGGTTTTCATGCCAGTACTCCGATCATTTCATTTGTGGGAAAAGATGGTCGGTTTATAAATGCCGTTGGAGAAAAGGTGACTGAAGAGCAGTTGGTACTGGCCATTCAAGGATTGGAACAGGTGCCACTTGGATTTACTGCGATCATTGAGTGGACCGAGACCCCTAGGATTCATTTGGGTGTTGAATGGAATGGGATTTCAGGGGTTTCACCACTTGAATTGGCTGAGAAGTTCGACGCCCAATTGCAAATCATCAGCGTTGAATACAGGTCGAAGCGTCAATCTCAGCGCCTCGGTATTCCAACGGTGTCCTTTTGGAACAGCGGAGTGTACGAGCTGTTTCGAAACTGGAAGGTTGAGAATGGCGCTCCCGATGCTCAAGTCAAAGACTGTATCGTTGCAACAAAAGATGAATGGCAATGCCTGAATCGGTTGTCAGAAGGTCTTTGAAGAGGGATTAACCTTGCATGTCTCGTTCACAATTTGTTTTCAGTGCATTTAGGCTTTGTACAAATGCCTTCGCCAAATTGGTGTTGATGTCTTGTTCAAGTACCTTTCCCAGTATGGAGCCTGGATCGTAGTCCATGTGCAAGGTTACCAGAGTGTCTGTAGAGGGCTTCATCGTGCGAAGAGAGTAGTGTAGATGTCCGTTGAGTCGCTTTCCGTCCGTTTCGATTTGAATTCTTCTACCGGCAAAATTGTCGTCCGCTTTTATAAATCGATAGGTCAGAGTTCGACTTTTCCAGCCTCCCGAAAAGGGAAGGGACAAGGTGTCTTGGTTGAGTATTTCCAGATTGGGAAAGCCGGCTTTTAGAAACTCTGCGTGTACGCTAAAGTTGGCTAGCCATTCAAAGACTACATCTCTTCGGAGTTTCTCTACCAAAATGTCTCTGGTCAAAACGGTCATGTTCAATCCTCATTGTGTTAGGATGACTTAGTATATTCTATCTGATTCTACTTTTCCAATCTACGGTGCTTTATGACCTATGCATTCTGTATTATGATGGCTTTACTACCATCTTGGTTACTGGTTCGATACTTTGTCAACAGCGACAAATTCCCAGAACCAACTCAGACATTGAAGATGGTGTTCAAGCACGGGGTGTATGTGGCGTTTTGGGTCTTGCTTTGTGTTCTGCCACTCTCGGTTTTATTTTTGGATGAATGGGCTTCTAACTCAGGAGTGATCGTTGGTGGTGCAGTGACAGCATTTTGCGCAGCGGCCATTCCAGAGGAATTCTTTAAACACCAAGTACTTCGACGGCGTGTTGCACCGCATAAAGATTTTGATGAGCCGATGGATGGTGTGGTATACGGTGCAGTGGCCTCTCTTGGATTTGCCACGATTGAAAATCTACTGTATTGTGCGTCGGGTGATTTGGGGACTGCATTGGGACGTGCGTTTACTGCTGTACCAGCACACGCAGCCTTTGGTGCGATTATGGGGTACACATTTGCTAGGAGACACTTTGCTGGAAAGTCAAACGGTATTTTTGGACCCGCGTTGTTGCTGCCGATCTTGCTTCACGGAATGTACAATTGGATGCTGTTTATTTTAGCGGGTGTAGGGGCTGAATTGGGCGACGCAGAACCCACAGATGCCCAGGCAGAGTTGATGGGTCTGTCGTTTTTGGTATTCTTCTCTGTTGGGTTGTTTATGCTTTGGAAAGTTCGTCGCAATGTCAAGATTATGCGACGCGAACAAGAGGCAATGTAGGAATGTTGGGTGTTGTACCATATTATC
>CALDQI010000943.1:0-2051 GCA_937911635.1 uncultured Pseudomonadota bacterium
TCACTACTTTTTCCAAATCAAGGTGAACCATATATTGTAAGTGATATTCCATCGAATGATAGTACTTTGGGGGGTGGAAGACTATTAAATCAAGGGCCAATTGCTGGATATCATGGGCTGTTTGTTGTAAGTCGCTCATCCCATACCTCCAACGGTGAGAGAGGATACACGTACGGTTGGCATTCCCTGAGATACCGGGACACCTTGACCATCTTTCCCGCACGTCCACCCACCTTCGTCAACAACCATGTCGTTGCCGATCATGTCCATCTTACTCAAAGAGTCTGGTCCATTGCCAATGACGTTGACATCTTTTATGGGTCGCGTGAGTTTCCCATCCTCAATCAAGAAGCCTTGCTTGACATAGAATGCGAAATCACCACCACCGATGTTCACCTGACCATTTGAGAAGGCTGCACAGTAGATTCCCTTTTTGACCGAGGCAACAATTTCGTCGTGAGTGTGTGGACCATTTTCCATGATCGTGGCTCTCATTCGAGGGATCGGTGTGTGTCGGAACGACTGTCGACGTCCGGAGCCGGTTGGTGGTACTCCGAAGTGTTTGGCTGAGATACTATCGTGCAAATAGCCGCGCAGAATACCATTTTCAACCAGAACCGTTCGCTCTGTCTCGTTTCCTTCATCATCTACGTTCAGTGCCCCTCTAGAACCGACGATCGTCGCATCGTCGACGATTGTGACGTGTTCATTGGCGA
This sequence comes from uncultured Pseudomonadota bacterium, assembly GCA_937911635.1. Classification (GTDB taxonomy): domain Bacteria; phylum Myxococcota_A; class UBA796; order UBA796; family UBA796; genus CAJWHX01. The sequence goes on from CALDQI010000943.1 coordinate 717, forward strand.
TCTGCTCGTTTAGTTTCGAGGAGAAGATGGAGATGTTTTTGCGGTTGAAGTCGGCTTCGAGACCGTGACCAATAGCCTCGTGAAGTAAAATCGCTGATGGTCCAGCGGCCAGCACTACAGGGTATTCTCCAGCCGGTGGAGATACTGCACCGAGCTGAAAGATGGCGCGGTCGACGGCCTCTCGGACCAATCTGTTTTGTCTATCCTCTGAAAAGTATTCCAACCCACCTCGAGCCGCGACGTTGTAGGAGCCACTCTCTCGTTTGCCGTTTTCTTCAACAGTACATTGGATGAAGCCCATCGTGCTGGGTCTCCAATCTTCAACCATTTTACCATCTGCACGAACGATCAGGACCACGGAAGCACCATCTCGCATGAACACATCCACTCTCTTTACACGTGGGTCGGCTTCAAAAGCGAGTTGCTCCCACTTTCTAAGGAGTTGCACTCGCGTTAGCATATCGACAGAGTCCCACGCAGTTTCAACAGGGTAGTAGTTTGGTGTGCTGTGAAGATTGGGCGATTGAACGGTCATGCTCTGACCGGCATTTGCGATTTGTGAGGCGATACGGGCCGCATTTAAAAGTGCTGCAGGGCTTAAATCTTCTGAGTATGAGTATCCAACTTGGTCGCCTTGAATGACGCGTACCCCCATTCCGAGATCCAACGAAGTGCTTGCTTGACTGACTTTGCCATCTGTCAGTTGAATACTCGTTCCAGCCGAGTGCTGGAAGTAGAGTTCACAGTTGTCTCCTCCGTGTGCAAGCGCCGTTGCAAGGATTTTTCGACAAAGTTCAGGGGTGACTCCCATCGATTCGAAATAAGTTCCACTGGTGCCGGTGGGCTGGGGTATGCTCATATTGTCTCCGTTATGTTCACTCTGTTTAAACGTATCCTGATTTGCAAGTGGCGTCTCAACTTGAATGGACTATCGTGCGTGTACAACCGCTTGAGCCTGCGTCAACTGCCTGAGAACAGACTGTGAGAGTTTGAACTGAGTGGTCGCTCGATGCAGATTGTGGCTACCGATTGTCGGAAAGGAAGCGGTATCTTCTTTAAAGTAATTGTTTTGTAGAGCATCGGCACAGAAACGAGCACTCAATTCTAGACAGATCCGGTGAATTCCGGGGACTAGAGCTTCGACTTCCTCAGAAGATATCTCTCCAACCGTCGAAATCCAGCCTTTAAATGAGGCTTCGAATAAGTTCAAGTCAAACCGTGCCGCATCCGGATTGGATTCTCCTGCAGGATTGCACCAAGAACGCCATGCATCTCCCATTTCAATACTGTAATCACCGGGACCGATGGTGTCTAAATCCAAGAGGCACAAACCGG
>CALDQI010000944.1:0-3302 GCA_937911635.1 uncultured Pseudomonadota bacterium
CCAATGGGGTTACGCTTTGTGTGTCGCATTCAAAGGATGCACCACTGAATCCGCAGGAGATGGGACCACTGGCACCATAATCATTGGCTTCAATGTTGAAAGAACCATCGAATCCGTCTACCGAGAAACTTTCCGGAAGAAGAGATTCAGAACCAATTCCAAAGAATTGACGAAGGGCTGAATCCCAATCACAAGTATCTTCGATCATGACCGCTTCTGTTACATACCATGTATTGCTCTCCAAGACATACGTTGAAGTCCCGCCGTTTTGACCATTGTCCGAACCAGTTTCATCTGGAGAGTCATCTGAGTTGCCAGAAGTGCCTGAGTCATCTGAGGAACTAGAATCCTCCGGAGTGGTTTCCTCTAGCGTGTCTTCTGGAGACGTAGACTCGTCAGATTCCACATCTTTATCTAAAGTCGACTCGGTGATGGTAGGGTTGGCACAAGCAAAAAGTGCAACTGGAAGTAGGGTAAAGTGTGGTTTCATTGTCTTCTCCTCAGAATGTTTTCGAGCAAGTAGCCCAAAAATTATGGAGAGCAAATTTTATTTATTACTTTTGTTATTTTTAAATAAAGATGGACGTAATTTTGCAACAAAGCAGGCGTTGTTGTATACAATTTATTGGTATCTTGTCCATGAACGATCCTAGAATGTGACCTGAATAGGGAGACTCTTGCGGACCTGTTATTGCATCGCTCTATCAACCCGTGTTTGACCAGCTGCGATAGGGTCACTCTGCCAGTTCTTGGTCTAGCCACGCCGTTCGATTGAGCAGCCATTCCTTGAGGTATTCGATTTCTTCCTCGTACGAGCCTCTTTCCTCAGCTGCGAAATCATTTGGCCATACATATTCTCCGAGCACTGGCCATCGGTCAAAATTTCTGACTTGTGCTTCCTGTAACAGCGCGGTTGTGGCGTCTATATCAGCGATCAACTGCGCATCAGACCAAGGCCCAGAACGATGCTCTGTCCATCGTCGCGAGAGACGCTGAGTGAAACTCGGATCACTCAGTAACTCTGCATACCAGTGAAACCCATTGGGATTGTCTGCAGGAAACTCAGAGTTTTCGTAATGCCAGCCTTCTGTTTCCCACGATTCAAAATAATCTGCATTTCCTAAGGAACCGTTGAAATCCCATACGGGACCCATGGTCAATAGACCTTCTCGTGGTTTGTGCATATAGGTTGACAGTACATAGCCATCTACATTTCGACTGAGTTCAATCATGAGTAGATAATCGGCAAAACTGTCTAAATCTGCAAAGGAGGCTGCATCGATATTGTCATCGATGAGACTTTCTTCAAACTGATTGAGATAACTCTCAATCCAGTCACGTTGTGGGTCTGTGACCTTTTCTGGCTTGGGGTATTCTAGCAGTAGCTCATCTTCAAAGAGTTCAGTGACGATGGGTTCTTGTTCAATCCAGTCACGTCGAAGAACATAGCCGCCAGTGACTTCGGGGACTGTGTTGTCAGCATCGCTCATTTTGTCAATGTCAATGCGATTGGCATCTCGCTTCACCTTCTCCATGAAAACATAGACCCCTCGATAATCTTCGGGACCAATTTCTCCGCCTTGATCTTCCATATAGACTTCGACGAAATGGGTTCTCGACGCATATCGACCGATAGCCCGACTCCACGTGTACATCAAATGATTCCTCATTAGAGTCTTGTCGGAATATGGTGCGTGCAACACCCAGTCTTCCTCTTCTGGTAAACCAAAAGGAGAGATGTCCAAATCTTCACCGAATTCATCTCGAGTTTCCAGCGCATATTGTTTTTTCTCGTAATCGGCAGTACTGTTCCCACGAATGTGCATCGCGCCTTTACCACTCCAGCTTACAGTTCCATCCAGTTCTGCAGGTTGATCTGCAGTACCATGAATTAGCTCCAGTTCAACATTTACCCAGGACCTGTCCTCGATACGGTCATCAATTACGACCCCTTTCGTGTCGATCCGCACAATGCTCACTGCCGTCTGTTTGGCATCGATAGCATCCTTATCCTTTCGACACGCAGTCCCAAAACCAAGCAACGACAAAAGTATAATATTCATAGGGACTCCGACAAGGTTGGTTAAGACTGTTCAATGCGATCCACTTTCGATTCAATCGAGGTCGGGGCCTTTTGAACGGTGTATTACATCAATAGCGTAGCATATGGGTGCTGTGTTTTCATTTGTGTGTAAACGGATCATCAGTCTACGAGGTTCAAGTGATTCAGCATGTGAGAGATTGATTTGCCTTTCGTTTCTAGAAATCAAATTTGGTGTAGTATGATGATGTAGGGAGTTTCAACCGGTTGCAGACGGTTGATTTTAGTCCCTTGGATCCACAAAACAAATAAGGAGAGTTTATGATTTGGATTGTACTGTGTTGGTTTGGTTGTTCAGAACCGGATGTAGAAGTGGAACTGGAATGCATCACCTTTTATGATACATGCAACGCCGGTTGCGACTTGCAGTGTGGGTCTACACTGGAAAAGGAGGCCATTGAGCAAGAGGGGATTTGTGATCTGGGGTGCATCGAAGACTCAGGTTTTGTTCCTGATGAATGTGTTTTGGTCGATGATGCGTGTCAATGGGCAACTGATTAACCAAGTCGGATTGACAGAGTATAATGAGCTATCGTCGGAGGATAGGTGTATATATATATGTTTCTAGGGTTTCAGGGCTGTCACCCATTTCAGAGTGAAAAGGTACCAGAAGATTCCAGTACAGTCTCTACAGAAGATACGGCTTTAGAATCTGACACACAAGTTGATGAACCCTGGGTGACACCAGATTGTCCTGATAGCATGCGAGTCATATTCACCGAGCATGCAGAGTATTTTCCAGCGTCTGGGAGTGAGGGGTACTCTTTTCCAACGGATGAAGTTTTGACCTATATGCTGGGATCCTTTGATGCCGCGAGTTCTGGACAATATGCCGCCGCACACGATTTTGCACGAAGTGCAGAGTATACCTTTTGTCAAGGTATTGGTACAGATGCGGGTACATTGCTTTGGTATCCATCAGAATTGGGTACAGGCCGAGCGTTGATAGCCATGATCGCATCTCCCAACGGTAAGATGATTCTTGAAGCGCCTCATCCAAAGTATGATCGAATAACGATGACTCAGACGATGGACTTCTTTGATTCGTTGCCAGCTCAAGCGATGATCATCAGTGGCACTCATCGCTGTGCAGCATCAGAACTGTCTGGCTGCTCTGGTACCACTTCCTCTTGTGGGGACTCGCAAGGATATACGATTTCAGATCCTGCCCACAATACTCGAAGCGTCTTCCATTTGGCTC
>CALDQI010000945.1:0-4871 GCA_937911635.1 uncultured Pseudomonadota bacterium
GATGGCTGTGGCAACTCCGCATACAATATCATCGACAAAAGTGTAATCACGGATTGAAGATCCATCCCCAAACATGGTGATTTCTTCGCCTCGACGGATCTTGTCGGCAAATAAATGGATCGCCATTTCTGGCCGCTGCCGGGGACCATAAACGGTAAAGAATCTCAAACAAGTGCACTGCATATTGTATAGGTAGTGATAGTTTGCACAGAAGAGTTCACCGGCACGCTTGGTTGCGGCATAGGGTGATGCTGGTGTGTCCACATTGTCTGTTTCTCTGAAGGGTCCCTGTGTTCGAGATCCGTAGACTGAAGATGATGATGCGAATACCAATCGATTGCATCCGAACTCACGCATGGTTTCCATGATGCGCAGGGTACCAGTGATATTGATGTCTGTATACGAGTCGGGCTCTAGCAACGATGGTCGTACGCCCGCTCTTGCCGCCAAGTGAACAACGACGTCGGGTGTTTTATCAGCGAACATTTCTTGGAGTAGAGCGCGATCTCGAATGTCTCCACGATACAACCGAAAGCCTTCAAATTTCGAGAGCAGAGAGACGTTGTGTTCTTTGTGGACGGGATCGTACCCAAAGTCAAAGGCATCGATGATGGATACGCTATCTCCACGTTTCAATAGGAATTCGGCAGTTTGTGATCCGATAAACCCTGCGCCACCGGTGATAATTACATGCATGAGGTCTCCTGTTTACGACGTTTTTCCCATCATCCGTCGAACTTTTCGTTGTACCGTGTCTAAGATATCATCATCCTCAGGTTCTCGCCCTAGCCAAAATGCAAGTCCAATGAATCCGATAATTAAACAGCCTGTAACAGGCAATCGGATCCAGAGACTAGAATCTTGAATGCTGAGTTTGACGGTCGTGGAAAAAAGTACGGCGCCTCCGATCAATAACAGATTGATTTTGTGAAACGGAAAGCATTTGAGAAGCCATTTGACTTCAACGAGTCGCCACATCGACCAAACGATTAAGGTGATGGATGTGGCCATCGCCGCTCCCAAATTTCCATATTTTGGTATCAGCCAGTAGTTCAATCCCATATTGACAATTGCAGCGACCACACCATTTGCCAGATTGAGCAATGCATATCCACTCATTGGAACGATCCGCATGGCGATTGAGCACGCGGACCAGATGAGCTGACCACCCACCAAAATGATCAATGGATGTTGACTTGGAGCGTAGGCGTCATCAAAGAAGGCGAGCACAACATCTGGAAGCATGTAAAACAGCATCAAGAGTGGCAAATTGAACAGTAGGAGCCATTTGGTGACCAGTTTGAGTAATCCATTGAGTCTTTCGAAATTTTTGCTTTGGACCAGTTCTACGATGATTGGATTGAAAATCGTAATGATCGCATTGATGGGAAGGGTGCTGATCATGGCTATGGAGACGGCAATTCTGTAGATCCCAACTTCAGAACTATTCTGAGTGAGCCATTCGAGCATGAGTAAATCCATCCAGGCATTGAGACGAAAAACAAATTGTGAGAACGCCATTGGAATCGAATATCCAAGTAGAGCATTCAGATCCGTAACTGCTGGTAAATCTGGATCGGTAAATAGATCCCCAAAATGCTTCCAAGCTCTTTTGACTCCATAGATCAACGGGACTGCTGTCGAAATGACATAGGTAACCAGCGCTGTAGTGAGGGTCCATTCAAACAACACGACACATACTGCACCGACAACGAGAACAATCGGCATTGTTATCTGATAGACCAATGCGTTTCCTTTCATGTCCTTTTGGGCTCTTAGCAATCCGACAATGGTGTGTAAGGGCGTCCAAAACAGAAGTGCGGTAGCGATGACTCGAATTTCAGTGACATGATCTGTAATTGAAGGCGCGGCGATCCACAGCATTGCCATACACATGATTGAACTGGCAACGGATATCCCCATTGACGATACGATCAATCCTTTGAGTTTTGCTCGGTCCGCATCTTTTCGATGCCTAGCACCAAAATACACAGTGCCGAGTTCTGTACCAAGTGGACTAAACATTTTCACCAGTGTCATGATGGTAATGACAATTGTATAGACACCAAATACTTCCGGTCCAAAGTATCCAGAGAGGAGCCATGTGACGATAAGTCTCAGACCACGATCCAAAATGCTGGCACCAAAGACGATGCCACCACCCGAAGCGATCTCCTTTGCTTCCTTAGATTGGCTCAATGTCCACCCAATATTTGTGAAATCCGTTCAGCCGCTTTTCCATCTCCATATGGATTGACAGCCTGGCTCATCTTGGTATAAACATCACCGTCTGAAAGCAATTGAGACACCTCGGCAATGATGGTTTCTGGATTGGTGCCCACAAGTTTAACGACACCCGCTTCGATTCCTTCTGGTCTCTCTGTACAATCCCTCATCACCAGCGTTGGCTTGTTTAAACTGGGCGCTTCCTCTTGGATGCCTCCAGAGTCGGTTAAAATCAAATGGCATCGGTCCATAAGGCGAATAAAGTCCTGATAGCCGAGTGGAGGAATGAGGTGGATGTTGGGTGTATCAGACAACAGTTCGTACACCGGCTTTTGAACATTGGGATTCAGGTGTACCGGATATACGATAGAGAGTTCTGGATGTTGCACAGCGATTGCCTTCAGAGCCTGACAGATTCGTTGAAAGCCATCGCCGAACGATTCTCTTCGGTGCCCCGTTACCAAGAGGATTTTGGAATTGGGATCATCTACAATGCGGCTGGCACTTCCATAGACTTGGTGTTCCGCCGGAAGAAGGGGAAGACGATCTCGCATCCAGAGTAGAGCATCGATTACGGTGTTTCCCGTTACAAATATTTGGCTGTTCGACAAGTTTTCCATACGTAAGATGTCGGCTGATCTTGGCGTTGGGGCAAAGCACCATTGACTGATGCGATCGGTGAGTTGTCTGTTGCCTTCTTCCGGAAACGGTGCAGTGAGATCGTGTGTTCGGAGTCCAGCTTCTACATGTCCAACTGGAATTCTTGCATAAAACGCAGCCAGAGCCCCTGCCAGACAAGATGTTGTATCACCATGAATCAATACCGCATCGGGCTGGTGCTTCTTGAATAGAGGGTGCAATCCATCGATCATACGGGCGGTGAGTGTGTGCAGAGACTGATTGGGGCGCATCAAGTTCAGATCTTCGTCGGGAACGATGTCGAAAAGCGTTAAAACTTGATCGAGCATGTCTCGATGCTGTCCAGTCACACATACGATAGATTCGATGTTTGGCGCATCCGTAAGGGCATGTACTACTGGAGCCATCTTGATGGCTTCTGGTCTCGTTCCAAAGATAGACATAACGCGCATGGTGTCTCCATTGTGATAGACAAAGGGCTGATATAGACGACAAGAGTATTCGTCTAAGTTGCCGCATACTTTATATTCAGTCTAACGTTAGACGTCACCCCTGAGTTCTATGGGCTTGTCCGGTAGATGGATATTTCTCTGTTGGTTGAATCATCAGGGACGCACCGACTTGCGTCTTCAGAGTGGTATGCAAATCCATACCGTTCCAAAATATTGGGTTGGGTAGATCAGCGAGGGTGTTCTGTAATGCTGTTGCGTAGATGGGGTATGCCGCAGAATCATCCATATGGTGTAGGTAGATTGAACGCCATGTCGATATCAGGATTCGAAGGTGCAAACGACACCGATCAATGGTTTGAGCGCTCGCTGTATTGTGCATATCGTTCAAACAATCGTCTACGATCTCTTGCAATTGAGCAGGTGATCGGATTGGTTCTCTAGAGGACCGTTCAAGAGTCAATTGAGGTGTTTGTGCCGTCAAGGAAAGCGTTGGGAGGTCTGCGGTATTTGGTTGCGGAATACCTGATGTTGAGTTCCATCCTTCATGGATCCATTTCCATAGAGTAGGGGATCCAACCGTATCAATAACGATGTGAATGCGATTGCTGTCACCATTGTTGGCTATCCAGTGCGGCGCCCAATTATTTGAGACCCATATCTGACCAGGTGGTAGTGAAAGAACATCCTCTCCACAGCCAAAGATGGCTTCTGGATTTGTTTGGAGTACGATGTGAACGCGCAGTCGATGTTTCCAGTAATAATCGACGTCAACGTGTTTTTTAACAGCAGCACCGGGTTCTAGGATTGATACTCTGCTGTCTCCGATCGGAGTTTTCCATGTATGTAACAACGCGCGTAGATTTGGTAGAGCGTCTATAACAGAACACCAGCAGGCTGTGTTATCGACAATCTTGACAAGCGGGATCGAATGCAAGTTTCCCAATGGGTGGTCTACCCACGACTGTTTCCCTAGACGTTCGATCTCACAGAGCAGTGGCTTTGGATCAAACGCAACGGGAAGCTGAGTGAATGGTTCGGTTAACAGTTGTGCCAATGTCTAGACTCAACAGAATGATTTAGCTTTGTGCGACTTCCAGTAAGCGCGTACCCAGAATGAACAGCGCATTGGCTTGGATGGCCACGGGATTGGAAACAGAGACGGTTAAGAGATTGTCATCGGAGACCACGAGTGTTGGGATTCTTTTGTGTACACTCGTTAATGTAAAACTGTCTTGGCGGTCGATTCGAACCCTGGCTTGTTGACGTCCAATAATAATGCGGTCGAGTGTGTATCCAGACCGAGCGGCCAGCTTAGCATTGTCGCTTTCCGCCCAGACGATCCCTCGACTGTGAACCCGTTCTGACAAGAGATAGCCTGGGTGTCCTGGTTCTCGGCCGAGTTCAATGATGTCTCCGATGTTGCCCTCTTGAGGCTGAGTCGCTGCCCCCACCAGTAACCACCGATAATCTCTATTGTTCATGCCGACGACGAGAGTTTCGCCAATGGAGGATTGAATGTTTCCGGCTTGTGTGATTTCCACAGGAACACCAGGG
>CALDQI010000946.1:0-2526 GCA_937911635.1 uncultured Pseudomonadota bacterium
GATGATGACTGGACTGGCTGCAGGAGGTTCAAGTACACCGCCGATACCAACACCACCAGAGAGGTGTACTCCTTGTCCGATTTGCGCACAAGAGCCAACGGTAGCCCAGGTATCAACCATCGTACCAGCACCGACATGAGCACCGATGTTCACATATCCCGGCATCACAACACAGCCACGTTCCAAGAAGGAACCATAGCGAACGTGCCCTGGAGGCACCAAACGCACCCCTTGTTCAGCGAGGTTTTTCTTCAGTGGAATCTTATCGTAAAACTCGTAGGGACCCATTCGGTGGGTTTCCATACCGGCAACCTTGAAGTACATCAAAATCGACTTCTTGACCCAATCGTGGACTATCCACTCACCGTCTACCTTCTCCGCCACACGAATCTCGCCGGCGTCTAAAAGAGCGATCGCAGCTTCAACAGCCTCGGCATCTGGTTCACCGCCCCAACAGGCTTCAATACGGGTTTGCAATTCATTCAGTGGAATACTCATCTTCTCTCCAAATGTAGTTTATCAAAATAGTGGTTAAAGAACTGTGCTCAAAAGCGTCATCCTATTGGATGGATGGGACAGTCTATTCTATGCAACGTCGCAGTGCACCCAAAATCAGTCATATGGTTGCGAAATCTTACGCCCGCACTGATGTAGCGTCGGCTAACCATCCAGAAAATACCTCGGTGCAAATATCTGCAGCCAGTTTGCAATCGTCTACGCTTGGTACCATCGCGAGTCGGATGTAATTTTGACCGGCTTCCGTCAGCGCAAAGAATCGCCCTGGACTCACCACAACGCCCCGCTCCAAAAGTCCGCTAGCGACAGCATCGGCAGACCATCCTTCGGGCAAGCGAATCCACAGATAAATCGATGCTTCTTGTCCCAACATCTCAAAGCCCAGCTGGTCAAAACAGGTTTGCAAAACTTGCTTCTTTTCAGCAAAGATGGCGCGTCTCTCAGCCGTATGGGCATCATCACTCCACGCTGCAGTTGCCGCAGCGTTCACAAAGTCTTGCGGTACCAAACCAGGATTGGCTCTATATCTTTTAAATCGGGCAATCAACTTGGGATCTCCAGCAACAAACCCTGCCCTGTAACCCGTCATTCCAGATCGCTTCGACAAGGAGTGCAATGCGAGAACATTCTCCAATCCACACTCCAGAATCGAATGTGGCGGTTCGGTGGTGTACAAGTCGGCATAACATTCGTCAGAGACCAAGATGATGTCGTACTCTCTACACAGGTCTGCCGTTCTTTGGAGATCTTCCAAAGACATCACGGCACCAGATGGATTGTGGGGAGAATTGATCCACAACAGTCTACAAGACCTCAAGAGTTCAGGCGGGAGTTCCCACGGTTTGAAAATGTAATCGCCTTCGAGCGGCACCGGCACAGGGTCCCCACCCGCAAAGAGGGCACCACGGTAACACACTGGATAGCCCGGGTCTGGAAAGATCACCGTTCGATCATCGGCATCCGGATCGATAATGAGCTGCGGTAGATGAAAGACTGCCTCTTTGGTGCCAGAAACCGGCAAAATGTGCTGACTGGCATCTAATTTCACACCAAATCGACGACCCACATAGTCCACCACCGCATCTCGCAATGCCTGTGGACCCATGACTGATGGATAGGAAGAATGTGCAACCACTGCGTCTTTCAGAGCCTTCAAAATAAACTCGGGCACCGCTTCATTGGGATCGCCCACCCCAAAATCGTACATCGTAATTCCAGCGGCACGCACTTTGGCTTTCTGTTGATTGAGGGCTTGTTGCGGATAGGTGGCCAACTGGTCCAAAATGGGATTAAAACGAGGCATGTGAATCTATGGGAGTTTGGGTTGCGTAAATATGGGATAGTTATAACGCATTCTGTCAACAATGAAACATCTTGAAAATGCATGCCGATCACCAATCGGTTATGGACAATTATCCCTCTTTACCAAATCCTCCCTCTATCCCCACTGGAGCATGATTATGTTGCGATCACTATTGTTCGGAGCCATCCTCTACACCACCAGCGCCTGTTCCGCCATTGAAGATCACCTTGGAGCCGCTGCAGAGCCTGGAAACTCCACAGAAATCATCGTTGAAATTCCCAAAGGCACCACTGCTGGAAGCCTTGGCAGCATCCTCGCCAAAGCCGGCGTGATTGATTCTGCGGACAATTTCAAAAATTACATCCGTCTCACCAAGAAAGGTGGCTGTCTCAAAGCCGGTAAGTTCAGTCTCTCAAGAGCAGACGATGCCGAAGAGATCTTGAAAACCGTTTGTGGTGTACCCCTCGCCAACGACAAACCCTTCACCATCGTCGAAGGCTGGCGAATCCGAGAGATCGACGCTGCGCTGACCAAGAAAGGCTGGATAGAAGCTGGTGAATACAACTACCTCGCCAATACTCCGGGTCTATTCAAAGCACCCTTCCCGCTTCCGGAAGACAACCTCGAAGGCTACTTGTTTCCGGAAACCTTCATGGTCAACGCCGAGAAGTTTGATTCTAAGAAGTTCATCCAGCGACAGCTGGATA
>CALDQI010000947.1:0-3566 GCA_937911635.1 uncultured Pseudomonadota bacterium
CGGAACCAATAACGAGTTTGGCTTCGATTACTTACGAGACAATATGGCGTTCTCACCTGAGGGCCGGGTGCAACGCGCCTTGTCATTCGCCATTGTGGATGAGGTGGATTCGATTCTGATCGATGAAGCGCGAACACCATTGATCATCAGTGGGGTAGCAAATTCAGACATCGAAAAGTACAAAGTTGTCGATTCTGCAATTCCTCAGCTGCAACGGGATGTAGACTACATCTTGGACGAAAAGTCTCGCAATATCATGCTCACAGATGGTGGTGTGGACCGAATTGAAAAGTCGCTCGGTGTGGCAAATCTATACGATGAAAACAACGTTGATATCCTGCATCACGTAAACCAAGCGATGAAAGCGCACTTACTCTTCAAACGAGACATCAATTACGTGATTCGCGATGGAGAGGTTCAGATCGTTGATGAGAATACTGGGCGTTTGATGCCTGGGCGTCGCTGGTCAGATGGCTTGCATCAAGCGATTGAAGCCAAGGAAAAGGTCGAAGTCCAACCGGAGTCTCAAACGTACGCTTCGATCACTTATCAAAACTACTTTCGTATGTACAGCAAACTGTCTGGGATGACCGGAACTGCTGAAACCGAGGAAGAAGAATTTCGCAAGATCTACAATCTCGATGTGGTCGTTGTTCCGACCAATAAACCAATCGCAAGGCTCGATCATGACGATATCATTTACAAAACTGTTGGTGAAAAATTCAAGGCTGTGATGAACGATTTGGTTGCGCGCAATGAAAAGCGTCAGCCAATTCTTGTTGGAACGACCTCTGTTGAAAAGTCGGCATTGGTATCTCGTTTACTCAAGCAAAAGGGTATTGAGCATCAGGTGTTGAACGCAAAGAATCACAGCAATGAAGCCAGGATTGTCGCGATGGCTGGTAGACTTGGAGCGGTAACGGTATCGACCAATATGGCCGGTCGTGGTACAGATATCAAGCTGGGTGGTGATCCGGAGATGATGGCACAGATGGAGTGTCCAAAGGATGACCCGAATTATCCAGAAGTCTTTGAGCGGTACAGAGTGCAGTGTGAACAGGAAAAGGCTGAGGTTCTAGCGGCTGGTGGACTTCACATTTTGGGAACAGAGCGTCATGAGTCTCGCCGCATTGACAATCAGTTGCGTGGTCGTTCGGGTCGTCAAGGAGATCCCGGTTCATCCATATTCTTCCTGTGTTTGGAAGACGACTTACTCAGAATCTTTGGTTCAGACAAGCTCGTTGGCTGGATGGAAGCGATGGGGATGAAAGATGACGATCCAATTGAACACAAATGGGTGACCAAGCAAATTGAAGGGGCCCAAAAGAAGGTGGAAGCGCAAAACTTCAACATGCGTAAGAACCTACTCGAATACGATGACGTCATGAACCTCCAGCGTAAAACCGTCTACGAATTGCGCCGAGTTGCATTGGAGACAGAAGATGCGAGCGACCTGATTTACAGGAGTTTTGAAGAACTCACGGACGATATGATGTCTGAGTGCATCGATGTAACAGTGCACGCAGAGGAATGGTTCATAGATGATTTGAAGGAAAGTACTCACAAAGCCTTTGGGATGGAATGGGTGCATACCGATGGTGAAATCCGAGATATGGCAATCGATGAGATTCGCGGAGAGATTCTTGGGTGGGTCTCCGAAAAATATTCAACGCAAGAGGAAACCTTGGGTACGGAATCGTTGCGTGAATTGGAAAAGAAGATGCTGCTTCACTTTACCGACCAGTTTTGGAAAGATCATTTGCTTGCTATGGACAGGTTGCGTCACGGTGTGTCTCTTCGTGGGTACGGTCAACAGAATCCTCTGCTTGAATACAAGCGGGAAGGTACAGAGATGTTCATGTTGATGTGTTCATTGAGAGATGAGGCGGTGTTGACTCAACTCCTTGCGTTCACCCCAGACATGATGATGCCGTCGATGAATGCTTCGAGACAGGCAACCGAGCGTATTTTGGATGTAGCCGGTCAGACTCCTCAAAATAATCCCAATGCAGATATTCCTGACTTGCCAGTAGATCTTCCCATAGCTCGTCCGCCTGTGAATCCGCAGACGAAGCTTCCAGCGAGGGGAGCCGAGACTCGATTGTTTGCGGTGAGAAATGGGGTGGACAAGAATGCGCCATGTCCATGTGGTAGCGGGATTAAGTATAAAAAGTGCTGTCGCAAGGCAGAGGTAGACCCTGCAGAGCTTGCTTTGGCTGAAGAGGAAGCGGCAGAACGCAAAGCCGCAGTCGCGGCATTGAAAGCAGAACGTCAAGCTCAGATGGAGGCGCGTGAAGCCGCCAAACAAGAAGCAGAAAAGGCTGCTCAACCCACTCAAGAAGCCTCCGAAGCAACAGTTCCAGAATCGTCAGCCGATGCTTTTGAATTTACAGAAGTGGATATGTCATGGGATGATGTACCTGCAGGCATGTATGGGGATGCAGAGGATGTAGAAGGTGCAGAAGGGGATGCAGAGGAGGCAGAGAAGGCTGCATCAGATAATACAGATGCGAATCCACAGCCGACACCTGATGATGTATAATCGCGTCAAGCATTGAGGATGTTGCAACTGATCTAGACTCTACCTCCATCAGTTTCAATACTCCAAAGACTAGTATCTGGGTTACAATCATACTATGGATATGAGGGAGCCGTTATGTCAGAACTAACCAACCTGCAAAAGCAGATTCAGACACCTGAAGAGGGCAATACAAACCTAAATTCCCCAAAGGACAATCTCGAAGAAGAGGTCTTGGTGGATACGATGGCGGTTGAGGCTCAGTCTGTATGGCTGAAAGATTCCAATTCGGAAACGGATTCAAGAGTGGATCACCTAGATGTAAAAGACTCTCCAGAATCGACAACAGATTATTTGGAATTGGATACGACGTTGGAAGCCTCTTTGTTCGAAGATGTAGAGTTTGAAGAGGCTCCACCGATGATTCAAGCCATGCGATTGCTCGGTCGTTTGTTAGACGCTGATTTGGCTCGGCGAGCATTGGAGGTTGGAGACGATGCAGCCTTGAACGAGGCCAGAGAAGATCTACTTGTATTGGTTGAACAAGGGTTGACTCCGGCTCAAGTGCAAGCGTTTCAATCGCTTTCAGCAGCGTTGAGTGAGGGACTTGGTCGCTTAAAAAGTGGTAAAGTAGACTCTGAACTGGTTCCGTCGGATGTTGTCGGGCTCAAATCCATGGTGGACTCTGGACTGGCAGCCTCGGAGGCACTGCACTCCGAAATCTGGGAGGGGAATGACGAAACTCTATTGGCGTTTCAGAATATTTCTCGGTCTGAAGCGGATGACGTTCAAGAAGACCTCAGTACCCTGGATGAAGACACCATCTCCCCAGCAGACAGAGGTAAGATTCAGGCTGAAGGGGTTACCGCGATTGAAGTGGAAGAAGTGCTCGTTGGTTTCTGGGAAGCGGCTCAGAATGAGGAGTACGAGGTCGTCGAAGACGAGGACTAAAAGTTGATGTGCGGTCCGCAGTGACCAGACTTTCCTTGTTTCTCAAAGTTCGGGTACAGAAGTACACCTCACTTTGATATCCTTCGGAGATTCTTGC
>CALDQI010000948.1:0-7633 GCA_937911635.1 uncultured Pseudomonadota bacterium
AATCAGTGCTTCCGGTGCATTCCAAGAGCGCAACTGTTCTGCCAATTCAATGAAGGCGTCTACCGAGGCTGCTTCCAAATAGGCACAATTGGCAAAGTAGTTTCCGAGATCTCGGTTTGACGATTGGTGCTCAATGTGCCCCATCGGTCTACGTCCCATACAAAATGGAACAGCGGTACCCGTACAGTCAACAGTACCATAGACTTTGGGATTGGCTGTATCTTGAGTATTTCCGGTGTCCCCAGCAGTTCCTGTGTCAGACGCGGCTTGCAAATCGGAATTCAGCTCTGCGAGATCGACATTGGTTTCACACGCATCGACTGAACGAACCTCAGCCATCTCTTGAGCCCAGTAGACATCAGTACAGAGGTCTTCACACGATTCGATGTCTCCAACATCCGAAAATGAATTGTTTGAAAACAACACGGAATCGGCTGTGATCTCTGTGGACAGTTCAAAAGCGTACTCATCACAACCTCCATCCCTGCCCCCGACAAGGGGCTGTTTCGTATCACATGCGGTGAGCTGTAAGCCAAGCGTTCCGAAGATAATTTGTTGGATGTTCATATAGCCTCCATCAACTATACGTTGCTCAATAATATTTAGTATACACAATATGTTCGAATACTTCGCATATTCTATGGGATAGGATGTCGATGATCGAACAACACGAGGAACCATAGAATTAAATCCATTGTTTTGACATCAATATCAGTATACTGATATCATCTTTAATTCTAGACAATGGAGTGTCCATGTCTGTAAACAACAAAGCCAAAAAGCTGACTACGTTATCCCAAACCGCCATCAAAAGTTTATTTGAAGGTCAAGTACTGGGGTGGTTTTTGGTCGAATACACCAAAGGGTCCTACTTCTTTCTGGTGGATAAAAAGCAAACGTCCGCCG
This sequence comes from uncultured Pseudomonadota bacterium, assembly GCA_937911635.1. GTDB lineage: Bacteria > Myxococcota_A > UBA796 > UBA796 > UBA796 > CAJWHX01. The sequence goes on from CALDQI010000948.1 coordinate 907, forward strand.
CAAAGTTTAAATCTCCCAAAATCGTGAAAGTACTTCTAGAACGATATGGGGTCGATACAGCAAAGGTAACTGACAAGTCGGAGTTCTTGGCTGGGACGGTAGGCTTGGCTGAAGGGAACCATGAGATGGTCATCGGCGTAAAGAAGAACGGTGCAGGTAAGAGCACATTGCGAACTGTGATGAAAGATTCGGGATTCAAGAAGATCTTAAAGACGGTAAGCATTGTGAAGGCACACTCTCTGTCGATTTCAAACCAAGCGTTAACGGCAGAAGAAGCATCAGAGATTCAGCATGAAGAAGAGGACAAGCAACAGGTATCATCTGCAGCGGCATCCCTCTCTCTCAATGAAAAGGAACAAGATGCGTTGCGCTTTGCTCTGTGGGCTAAGGACAACGTCTCCAAAATGTACACTCCGAATCCAGGCTCGGATCTAGAAGACTTCTTTCACAAATGTTTGCGTCGATTGGATAAATTCAAAAGCAAAAAGCTCTACAAGATGTTTGATCCCAAGTACTGGAACAAAAAGTTTCGGGATGTAGAGCACCCTTTGTTTGATAAATTGGGCACCTATCGTCATACAAAGGAGTACAACGAAGTACTGATACAGGTGTGTACGAGTCAATTGAGATTGCTTGAAGTCGCTTCAGAAAACGAGAACATCGAAGCACTAGTGAATGAACTGTACGACTCGAACTTTGTAGATTCGTTTACGGAGTTTGAACAAAAACTAAAGGACTCGGGGTTCAAAAAGAATGAGATCCCTGAGATTATCAGTGCTTTTGGTGCTGACAATATGGCAGAGTTTACCCAGCTACTTGAAGTGTGTGGTGGAAAAAGAAAACAGATGATGTATCTGCTGGCCGCAATCGGTCACAACAGTTGGGATCGACTGTTGGGTATGCTTGATCAAATTGAAGCCGTATAACGAGCACTTGGAGAAACCTATGAGTAGACCAAATTTAGAAAAAGCCATCCAAATGTGTGGGTCGGTACAATCTTTGAGTAAAACACTGAAGAAATACGAAAAGGTTGGTGTGCCCAAAGCGATTGAAATTGCCAAGGAAGCCAGTTGGGATCACGATCAGTGGTTGACGGGATTGAAAACCGCTGTGAGCAATCGAAACCCAGTCAAAGAAACCACCATCACCTTGTTTTCTCATCCTGATTTGAGAACCATTTTGTACGAAGCTGACAATAGAATCCAGCTGCAAAAGACTTTGCCACTCAACATTCCTTTGCACATCAAAGCCAAATCAGCGGAAGACTTAGAGTATGGATTGGACAATCCATACGTATTAGCTCAGATCGTTAATGTAGCCAATTTTGGACATTTCAAGGCTAAAATCCAGGTAGCCTACCACACGCTGATGGATCAATACTATGACGAGACGATTGCGCCTGCAGATATGGAGGCTCACTATAAACCCATGGCCGAAAAAATCGACGGAATCATTCAAACGGAGATCGCATCGGTGGTGGAGCGAGCGGGTGCTACGGCTCGCCGGGAGATGGGGCTCAAAACGCATGTGAAATGGAGGCAACGTGAGAGATGGGCAACGGGCGCCATTGCAGTGCTTGGAACTGCAGCTGCAGTGACCACAGCCGTAGCCGCAACGACAGCAACGGTTCTCAGTATGGGAGGAACCGTACTGGCTGCAGGACTCTCGATTCATTCGGCAACCAAGTCGGTCATCAATACGTCTATGCACTTGAATAGCTTCTACATTGGCTATCAAAAGAGTTTGGATAGAGCAGTATCAGCGCTTCGATTGATGGAGAATACCATTCCCAAAACGGGTGAACAAAGGGCTACTGGATCACACGTAGGTCAAGCTGTCGGTCAACTATTCGTGGGTGACATCGCTGAACCCTATAAAAATGCCAAGCGATATTTTGAAAATGCCGATTACAAATTGGGGAAAATTGAACTCAAATTGCACGACATGGGTGCTCAAATTAGTGCAATTCTACGGGAGTCTGAAGCCATCAATCGATTGTTGCAAACGAAAAAAGAAGAGATTACCAGACTCACGACCGAGAATCCAGAGCAACAGGGACATCTTGATTCATTGGTCAAAAGTATAGATCGTCTGAGCGGACAACTTGCGGCGATGGAAGCCTCCCTGAGTTTGATGTTGAATGCTCTGTCGAGTATGGCTGAACCCATTCAAACAGCGATGCAGCAGCTTGAAGCCGTGAGAGAGTCATTGGTTGCATTGGCTCCAACACTGACAGCAAGCGGATTGGCGTTGGGGGTAGCGCTTATTGGTGGTGCCATCACAGGCGCTCTATCCTTTGCTTCCAAGTCAGAGGACTTACTGAATATGCGAGTTGGTTCCATTAACCAAGCGGCGGAGACGTTCACCGATGTATCTTCCTATGTCAGTTTGGGCTTTACGGTAACCGTTGGGGTATGGGATGTGGCACGTGATAAGATGGATGGCGTTAAGACTTCATGAGGGAGTGAGTTTACCTTTTAGGTTCGATATGCCTTTGAATCCTTCAACTGTCTGGTCTTTGCAAAAATCTCCACACCATCTACAGCGTTGACCGCCTGTTGAATCTCAGTAGAATCAACGCGTACGAAGGGATTGCAGTCTCGCTCAATCTGAATTGTTGAAGGAAGGGTACTCTCACCCCGTCCGCGAATGGCTTTCACGTGCGCAAAACGTTCCACCAGTTTCAGATTGCTAGACTCTATGGACATGGCAAAGAGGAGATTGTCTTCAGTGTACTCATGGGCTGGACAGACAAATGTTTCTGGTGGCAACCCAGCAAGACGCTGCAATGAAGCATGCATCTTCTCGGGTGGACCATCAAACAAATATCCACACCCTCCACTGAACATCGTATCCCCACAAAAGACAAAATCTGCCACAAGAAAGGAGAGGTGCCCGTCCAAGTGTCCTTCGGTTCTCCAAACGGTGACCTCTAAGTCTCCCAGTTTGAACATATCACCCTCATCCACGCCCTTGGTGATGTGAGGTACGTCCGAAACTCGCGTTCGACATCCGATTACTTCCATACCCTCCAGCAATCTCCGTTTGCCCAAATCTCGATTGATGCCCACATGATCTGCGTGCGTGTGGGTGTTCAGAATGTGGGTGATACGCAGATTGTTGGTTTCGATATAGGGAAGAACTTCCTTGGCAGATGGGCCGTCGATCACCGCACACAACCCAGGGACATACTCGATTAGCCAGATGAGGTTGTCCTTGTGAGCAGGTACCTGGTGAACGATGCAGTCATGAGTCTTGGAGTACGTGGGTGATGGTGGAGTGGTGATGCAGTGCATGGCAATCTGGATATCCTTAAGGTGTTGGATTGAGCAACGGTTCTACAGTAGACCACCATGCAGACAACACTGATGGTTCGATACTTTGAAGTATTTTGGAATAGTCGCTGTCATCGATGGCAAGATTGGGAGCGACAAAGGCTTGAAGATCTGTATGATGTGTCACACTAAGCCAGTTGTGGATAGCCTCTTCAATCTGTTTGGACTGTGGGGTGGATTCGACAGCGGGTGCCACATCGAAAAAGACATTGGCTCCACTCCCGTAATCTGAATGTTCAAAAGAGTTTGCTTGTATATGCAAGTCGAAATAGCTCTCGTCAATGTCTTCAGATAGAATCTTCCCATAGAATTCCTCGGAGAAGTAGCGGACGGACGCCCTTGAAGATTTCAACTGAACCACAGGTTCCTTTGCGATTAACGCCTTGAGTTGTGACAAAAAACATTCTGGGTTGACAGATAGATCGATATTTTCAACGCCGGTATTTTCGAAGAAGTTGTTGTAGCGCCTTTCAACAAAGGTTTTCATGATTTGAATGGTGTCCGTATCCAAAAAGCGGGCAAAGTCTTCATCCAATGTCTCAGGCGTGATTGCATTTCCCAATCCGTGTTTCAACGCTGGTTGTAATGACATCCATTCGGGTTTTGGGATTTTAATTGTCTCTAGATTTGAGCAGTTTTGGATATCAACTCGCTCTATTTTCGATGTTGAGTAGACACTTTGGACATCGTCATTGTCGTATAATGAAAGTGACTGTACATTGTTTCCACCATTAACGAGTGTGAATAAATTTGCGCTATTGGAAATCTGTAACGACTGAAGATTGGGAAAAGTTTTCGTGTCAAGATCGACCAACTGATGCCAATAATGGCTATACCAAAAGCCTGTACGTGGGTCATACTCTTTGGAAAAGGGGGATAGGTATGTGTCATTTTCTCCGTTCAGTGTAAGGTTCTTAACCCCACAAATTTGTAGAAATGGATGGAAGGCAAACTTGGTGTTCAAGTCTGTCATATTGGAAAATGCCAATATCCATTCTTCGGCTGTCGTCGCAGTTGCTTGAGACCGCAACAGTTCTAGTAGCTCAATTCCATCAGTCGGCATATTCATCAGATTGAGTGTCTGTAGATTTGGATGTAGAAGCAAGTGTGCAAACAGTTCTTGTGCATGAGTCTGAGTAAAGTTCTTTGCGCCGATGGCGTGTTTGATATGTAGATGACTGGCGTTTATCCAACGAGGGTCTTGTGCAGTTGCCAGCATCCAATCCATGTGGAGACATCGTCCTTCATGTGTACCTTCATCGAGATCTGGTAGATACTTTTCTGGTCGTTGAAAACGATGAGTGTCGCCTTCGACAACTTCTTCAAACTCTGATGTAATCGTCTGTTTAGCTGTTAATGACAGTGCGGAGAAATTTTCCAACGCCTCATTCTGCGTAGTGACGTTTGTACTGAATAGAGAATGGAAAAAATCGGTGGTATTCATTTGATTTCCTCGTTTATAGATTGTCTAGGAAGGTTTGAATTTGGTCTTTGTGGAGGAGTATAAACGGATTCGTCAGTCCGAAGTACTCTAGCTTGGTATTGTTGAATGCTTTCCAGTCGTCTTTGCTGATCGTCGTTTGGAGATACAACTCGCGCAGATTATCATACTGAGCGATATTATCGATGCCAGAGATATCTCTTCCCATCAATTCCAACTCTTCGACTGTGGAGTCATCGACAGTGATTTCCACGTCGTCTAAATTACAACTGATTCGGTGAATATTGGGTAGGGATAAGAGTTCATTGATGTCTGGATTGAAGTTTTGATACCCTTTCAAATACAATTCGACATCTTGAATAGAGTCCGGCCAATCAACGTCAAAATTGGAACAAATGGTTACAGAAACCTTCTCAAGTTTGCTCGGTAGAGTACACTTGATATCTGCAACATTCGACTCAAATCCGAGATATCGAAGGTTCACCAGTTGCTCGATTTGCCGACTGAGCGTCTTCCAATCAAAGAGGTCCAGTTCAAATTGACTCCCATCCATAAAGTAGCCGTGGCGTTCATTTTGTCCTTCTCCCACCAGTGAAGAGTCTCCAATAAACAATCTTTCAAGAGACGTACAGGTTTCCAGTCCGATGATCTTCTCGAGATAATTAGCTGCATCGATGGTTAAGGTCTTCAGGTTTGTGAGTCCCGTAACATTCAGGGTTTTGAGCGCGGGTTGAACAGCCAACTCGATGTCTGTGATGTGGGACTCTCCAGAGAGATCGTAATGTTCAGGAGTATCTTCACCATAATCATAAGAGATGTGTGTTGTGGATTTTGATGAACCGGCAAGATAACTAGCCAAATAGTTACCTTGTTCATAGCCTAAGTTGAGGTTGTTTTCGAGGCCATACATCATATCGTTCATTAATCGTATTTCTTCTAAGCTGTGTTCTCGAAGTGACAACCAAAGTTCAATACCTTGTTTCAAGAAGGTGGTATCTCCTTCGAATAGCGCTCGAACTTTGTTAAAGTTTTTGTGCGTCATCCATTCATGTAGACTGCGATTCAGTTGTGCTTCGAACTCAACGTCTATTCTCGACTCTAGAGGCGGCTGATAATTGCGATGTAAACCTCCAGAAATGAATTGGAGATTTGGGCAAGACTCAAGGAAAGTGCACATCCCTAGGATGTTGTCCCACGTACTGTCCTCATTCATATATTCAATATGCAGGCGTTCTAGTGTTGTTGATTGGGCTCTAACAAGCGTGGATACTCTTGATGATACAAGTAGGTCTGTCACATTTGGAGCGAGTTTCAATATGTTCGACAGATTGTGATCTTCCTCTTCGCCGGTGTCTTCATTGACCCAAATAACAGTTGCAGAGGTCTGTTTGTTGTTGCAAATATCGTGTCCAGCTTGGAGGACCTTTGCTAGTTTGTCGAAGAGTTCAGGATATTCAGAACGGAAGAAGTACCCAGACTCATCCGCTTGATATCCGAAAAATTCTGTGTAGTTCCCAGTCTCCACAGCGTCTACAAATTTGATATTATCGAGTGATATTGTGTGTGACTGCGCCAGCCATCCTTTGCGTTGTGTTGCAGCATTATTTGGAAGATAAGATGTGACCTCAATGATTCTCCAATATGAAAGTGGGTTCCATGGACTACTTTCTCGCAAGCCATTTGATTGGATTGGGTAAAATATATCGACGAATCTTGGATGCTTGGGAATGTATTTTGCGCACCACGCATCGTCTTCCAAATCCTTTTGCAAGAGAGACGTCATCGCTCTACGCTCTGTTTTAGAGAAGTCGTGCTGTGCATCAATCCAGTCTATAAGAGAGGTCTTGGGTCGATTAAAGAGTTCAGTCATCTTTAGACCCACGACATTACCAAACTCTGTTGCACCATCACTCTTGAGTTTTTCTGTTCCAAAGAAAGGCACCATATCCGG
>CALDQI010000949.1:0-2257 GCA_937911635.1 uncultured Pseudomonadota bacterium
AGAATGGTAAGGGGGAGTGGACTGGATGGGCTTAAAGGAATGAGTCCCCGTTCCGATCGTTGGGTAAAACCACTTTTGATGGAATTTAAAGAATCTATCGTAGAGTATGCCAATGAACGCCACATAGAATGGAAAGAAGATCCCTCAAATATGGTGAGTACGCGTGGTACAATTCGTCAAATGTGGTCTGATTTGGAGAGGGTTCACTCCAATCCTGAAAAATCTATGGCTAAGGTGGCTAGAATGCTGTCTAGAGATGCAGAGTGCCTGGATGAGATTGCCGAGCAAATGATGCCGGTTGTTCTGTATGACAATCATATTGCTGTTGAACCGTTGCGGAACCTACACTCAGCCATTCAATCTCGAATTTTGCGGCACTGGCTTTGGGATAACGGTATCGATATTCGCAATCAACATATTGAGCTATTGCTGAACTGGAAGCCATCCCGCAATGGTGCTAGAATCCAGTTGCAATCGGATGTGTATATTCTTCAGTCGGGTGCAAAGTGGGTTGTATGTTGACGTGGGCTTCATTTGTGTCGATGGCATGGGGGCATCCATTTGAGTCTCAATTTGTTGGACACAAAAATACTCTAGAGATACACCCGACCCATTTAGAGTTGGAGTTTTCTTTGGAAGTTCCCTTGCCACTCGTAGAACGAGCCTATCGTGAAAGTGGTCCTGTGAACAAAAAAATCTGGTTAGACGAATGGATGCGCGAGCAGCAAAAAGATATTGAACAGAATATTTGGCTGGAAATCGATGGGGTTCGTCAATCAACGTGGACAAAGACGATGCATGAACCACCGATGTGGAAAGAAGAATCCAATTTTTTAGTGTTCACATCGACTCTAGAGTACCAGTCATCGAAGGATATCCAATCAATTTTATTGTTGGATCAAGTCTTTATTGGAGAGCCAAGTGTCTATTGGCTAGATGCTCAGATATCGAGAGGTCTTGTCGTGTTGGCAACCGATACAATTGAAGTGGATGGTGATCGATATACAACGCATCTCAAGCGATGGGAAATGGAAGAATCTCGGAGAGAAGTCCGTCTATCGATGTATCATTCCATCTGGACTCGTCTAGATGCATGGTGGAACGCTACAATATTGCATCAAGAGCCTTTGCAAACCATTAAAGAGGCATTTTTACCACAGGATGTGTGGAAGGCGTGGACACTTGGTAAAACTCCACTTTGGATAGGAATGTTGTCTCTGTTTCTGGGTGTGGTCTCTGGAATCAAAGGCTATCTTCGGTCAACGGTTATGGTGTGTTTGATGGCTTTGGTTGTCTCTATCGTACCTGTTTTACCAGTACATTTGCGTTTGTCACTGATCGTAGTGAGTGCCTGTGGTGTATTACACAATCGATGGTGGCCGACGGTACTTGGATGTATGATGGTTCTGATTTGTCAACCGAGCTGGATTTTAATTGCGCCACTGATGTTGGGCCTGGCTTTCAAACTTATATTTCGGACATAAATTGTCATTGAAAAGATAAAATTTTGGTGAAAACCTGAAATTATTGACATATATATTAAAATATTGTATAACAAATAAAGTATATGACATAGATGTGATGCATCAAACCTAAATTGCTGTGCAGTACAGATGTCTTTGAATGTGGCAATTGAATCAACAGTATAGATAAATAAAGGAGATGACATGAGTGACTTGACACGCCGTCAGAAGGAAGTATTGGATTGTATTATCCATGGGGTTATACACAACGGTATGCCTCCAACTTACCGTGAGATTGGTGAGGAACTAGATATTAAATCTACAAATGGCGTTTCAGAGCATGTCAATATGCTGATCAAAAAAGGGTACATTGAGCGTCCGAGCAGCGGTAGAAGTTTGGCTCGTGGATTGGTCCTTACCAATAAGTCGGAAGCATTGCTCGAGCGAGATGTTGTCTCTGTACCGGTATTGGGTACCGTTGCAGCAGGTATACCAATTTTGGCAGAAGAACATGCCGATGAGGTCTTGAAGTTTGATCAGTCCATCACCGGTGGACATCGTCATGTCTTTGCACTTCACGTTAAAGGCGAGTCAATGATCAACGAAGGTATTTTGGATGGAGATATTGTATTGGTTCGTAAACAGGAAACTGCGAAGGATGGGGATATCGTTGTCGCTTTGATCGATGGCGATGCCACCGTGAAGACCTTCTTTCGGGAACGCAATCGAATCCGACTGCAACCAGCCAATGATAGCATGCGACCCATCTTTGTAGGCTCAGAGTCAGAGGCGGG
>CALDQI010000950.1:0-8505 GCA_937911635.1 uncultured Pseudomonadota bacterium
GAGTAATGGACGATCGCGATCATTCTTCAACACATCTTCGAGCAATGGTTTTAAGTTTTCGACAGAAGAAATTTTCTTTTCATGAACCAAAATGAGTGGATTGTCCAACTCAACGGTCATGCTTTCAGCATTTGTGATGAAGTATGGAGAGAGATACCCACGGTCGAATTGCATTCCTTTCACAAGTTTGACGTCTGTTTCCGTATCCTTACCTTCTTCAATGCTGATGACACCCACTTTACTAATGTGTTCAAGTGTATTCGTCTGAACAGGGTCACTAGAATCACAGTTGTTTAATAAAGCATTGATTCCTTCGATGGCGTAAATGATGTCTTCCGCCAACTTTTCGTCGCCATTGGAAGAAATAAGGGCAACGTTTTTGATTTGGTCACGATTGACGATCGGCTCGGACATGTTTCCAAGCTCTATGACAATTCTTTCAACTGCAAAGTCTATGCCTCGCTTTAAATCCATCGGATTGAGACCAGCAACGACGAGTTCGAGTCCGTGTTGGCAAATACTTTGAGCCAGTACGGTTGCGGTGGTGGTACCATCACCAGCATCATCATTGGTTTTCGAAGCGACTTCTTTAACCATTTGAGCGCCCATATTGACAAACTTGTCCTCTACTTCGACTTCTTTGGCAACGGTCACACCGTCCTTCGTTGTGATGGGTGCCCCCCAAGACTTTTCAATCAGGACGTTGCGTCCTCGAGGACCCAGAGTCACTTTTACGGCATTGGCTAGTACGTTGACGCCTTCGAGTAATTTCTCTCGAGCGTTTTTGTCAAAAACGATATCTTTTGCAGTCATGATGTTCTCCTAAAGAATGAATGTGCAATTGTTTATTATTGTGTGATGATTCCGAGGATGTCCTTCTCTTTTAAGATCAAAAGATCTTCACCATTTTCATCTTGAATGGTGCTGCCAGAATATTTTCCAAACACAACGGTGTCTCCCGCTTGAACTTCTAGATTTTGTGCGGACCCACTGTCGTCTACATTGCCTTCTCCAACAGAAACAACAATGCCGCGATTCATCTTCTCTTGATTGGAATTTGGAAGGATCAAACCACTGGCGGTGGTACGAGCTTGTTCTGTACGCTTTACTAGAACGTGGTCAAACAAAGGTTGGATGGGCATAGTAACACTCCATAAATAGCGATGCTGTAGGTTTAAATTAGAATGGTAGCACTGAGATGGTGCTATGACGGAATAAAACGGATGTCCATATGTAGCCACAATCGATATATCGTCAAGACAAGAGGCATAAAAATCTCTAGATGGTTCAAAACCTTGACAAATCCACTAAATAAGTGTAGACTTGACAGGCATAATTCGGAAGGTAAACGTTCGAAGCAACCCACCAGCAACATAAAGAGGAAGTATGGCGCGTATTACAGTAGATGATTGTTTGGAAAATGTCGATAATCGCTTTGAATTGGTCATGGTTACGGCCCATAGAGCGAAGAGATTGTTGAGAAAGACAGCCCAACCGTTGATTGAAGATTATCGTGACAATCGAGAAGTTGTAACAGCTCTCCGCGAAATCGCAGATGGTGCGGTAAAGCCAGTTAAAGTTGTAGAACAAATTACTGCAGATCTTCAAGATGCAGTTGATGATTTGGATGGATTGGCACCAGCTCCAATAAATGCGGAAGCGATTCAACAGCCTTTATCATTGGGCGAGTCAGTACAAAATTAACAGTCCTGTCTAGGGCATAGCATACATATTTGGGAGACAACATGTCTAATAAGTTTGATTTGAGAACCATTGAGCGTAAGATTAAGACTGGCGAGGTAACTCAGGAAGAGTATCAGCAATACTTGGCTAGCCTACCGGATGAAAGTGAGAATGCGACTGAAATGGATGTAAAGTTCATTTATGCCGCAGATGCGAAATCTCAAGACGATAAATCGCAATAAGTTGTTCTACACTAGAGATACAGGGCTCGATTGGTTTCAATCGAGTTTTGTCTTTTTAGGTCTATATACTAAGGTGTATAAATCACACTCTAGATTGCACTCTATATTGGTTCACCCCGTATTTTCAGTTACAATGAAGATGTTCAATAAACCGGTTTAAAGAGGATTGTCATGGACGAGAAACGCCCCAAGTTAAGTGCACCACGTGGAACAGAACTTCGATGTAAAGGTTGGGTACAAGAGGCCGCACTTCGTATGCTTCTCAACAATTTAGATCCGGAGGTTGCTGAGGATCCAGCCAATCTTGTGGTGTATGGTGGTAGTGGTAAAGCAGCGAGAAATTGGGACGCATTCAACAATATAGTGAAGTCTCTTGAATCGTTGGAGAATGATGAGACTTTGCTGGTTCAGTCAGGTAAGCCAGTTGGAATTGTTCGTTCTCATCCGGATGCCCCTAGGGTTTTAATCGCAAACTCCAATTTGGTTGGAGAATGGGCAAACTGGGATCATTTTCGAGAACTGGAGAAAAAAGGGTTGATGATGTATGGTCAGATGACAGCAGGGTCATGGATTTACATCGGTACTCAAGGGATCTTGCAGGGAACCTATGAAACCTTTGTTGCAGCTGCGAAAAAACACTTTGGCGGTACATTAGAGGGTAAACTTGTCGTATCGGCTGGACTTGGTGGTATGGGTGGAGCACAGCCTCTTGCTGCCGTCATGGCAAAAGGGACCTTCTTAGGGTTCGATGTGGATGCTGCTCGTATCCAGAAGCGATTGGACACTCGGTATTTGGATGAATTGGCGGACAGTATTGAAGATGGTATCGAGCGAGCTCTGCGATATAAAGAGCAAGGTGTCGCCAAGTCGATAGGGGTTGTCATCAATGCGGCGGATGGTTTGGAAGCCTTGATTGAAAAGGGTATTGTGCCGGACGTTCTCACGGACCAAACGTCTGCACATGATCCGATCGATGGATATGTTCCGAGAGGAATGTCATTGGATGAGGCGTCCACTTTGAGAGACAGTGATCCCAGTACATACGAACGTTTATCCTTTGAAACGATGGGAGATCACGTAAGAGCGATGTTGAATCTTCAGCAGGCGGGAGCCATCACTTTTGATTATGGCAACAATTTGCGCGCAGGTGCTCAGAAGGTTGGTTTGGAGAACGCGTTTGATTTCCCAGGATTTGTTCCGGCGTACATTCGTCCATTGTTCTGCGAAGGAAAAGGGCCTTTTCGCTGGGTCGCTCTCTCGGGTGATCCAGAAGACATATATGAAACAGATCGCGTGATTGCAGAACTCTTTCCAGAAGACGAGTCGCTGCTCAACTGGCTTGAAATGGCGAGAGAACGTGTTGCATTTCAGGGATTGCCGGCAAGGATTTGCTGGCTCGGATATGGTGAACGTGTGAAAGCCGGTCTGGCCTTCAATGAACTTGTTCGAACAGGTAAGGTTAAAGCCCCCATCGTCATTGGTCGAGATCACTTAGATTGTGGTTCAGTGGCCTCTCCGAATCGAGAAACAGAAGCGATGAAAGATGGGTCAGACGCAGTTGCCGATTGGCCGATTCTCAACGCTCTCATCAACGCAGTAAATGGGGCCAGTTGGGTAAGCTTTCACCATGGTGGTGGTGTGGGTATGGGATACTCTCTCCATGCCGGTCAGGTAATTGTGGCAGATGGTACAGCCGAAGCTGCGAGACGAATTGAAAGAACCCTAACCTCTGATCCAGCAATGGGTGTATTTAGACATGTTGATGCAGGGTATGATCGTGCTATCGAAGTCGCTAAGGAGAGGGGAGTACGAGTTCCAGGCGTGACTGAGTAAACAAAATTCGTCTTTGGATTGAATAAATTGAAGAAAGGGGTCGTTTGATAGTACATACTATGGAATAACAATATTTATTCCGGTGTTTTACCATCAATAGAGAGGTTTTCATGTCTGTGATCCCATTACGTTCTCCCCAGCAGTGGTCTGATGAGCAGATCAAGCTGACGGCAACCAAGAATCGTCGAGTTGCCATCAATATGTTGATTGAAAAGTATCGTCAGCCACTCTTTCGACATGCGCTCTATATTTTACGCGATGAAGATGAAGCGTATGATATTGTCCAAGAAACGTTCATTAGAGGCATTCGGGAGACACGATTGTTTGATCCTGATTTCCGAGTAAAGGCTTGGCTCTTTCGGGTTGCGAAAAACCTTTGCTTAAATCAGCTCCGGAATACCTCTAGACGGGCCGCCATCCTTCAAGCCAATCCCATGCCGGATCGTCAGGAAGCAGAACAATGGAAGCATATCTTTGATGGAGAGCAGTCGATTCGAATGATGACGACACTGGATAAGTTGAACGATGCCCACAAAGAGATTTTAGTGCTTCGTTATTATGATGAGTTGTCGTACACAGAGATTGCACAGGTGCTCGACATCAAACTTGGCACCGTGATGTCTAGACTGTCTAGAGCGCGTCAAAAATTACTTGAGGTGTTGCCACCTGAATTCACTGAGAATCGATAGGAGTCTTCGTGGGGTCTCATTTACCATTTACCTGCAGAGATGTGGAATTGTGTGCCGCGGCATTTTTAGATGCTCAGCTGTCACCTTCTGAAGAAGAGATGGTTGAAGACCATTTAGAAAGATGTGATGCATGTGCAGATATGATTGATGCTATGGATACACAACGTTTAAAACCTCCTAGACTACAGCTGTTGCAAGAGAACGACTACTGGGAAGAAATGGATGCGGTATTGCAGGCGGAACTCGATCGTGCAGAACTTCAGCAGCAACCAACGCTTTCCAAGCAGTCAATGATGCTCTACGCTGCGATTTTGTTGTTAACCATCCTGTGGGGGTGGCACCATAGACAACGGGCGATTCATCTAGAGAGAATAGTGTACACGCAGCAGCAGACGTTGGAGCAACTTGAACGGGTGTCGACTCCCAGTGTATATGACAAGGAACAGGGCGAACATGTTGATGTCAAAGTATCCTATAGACCAGCAAAAATGGAACTGTAATGTGGCTTCTATTCACTAGCATTTTAGGGCTGGGATTCGCTCAAGAGCACGTTCAAGATGTGTATACGACGCTCGCCGGACAGTATGACGCTTCTGTTTTAGAGAAGGCAGCAATAGAGGGTATGTTGAACGCTGTAGATCAGCAAAGTGGTTTATCAGGCTCTAAGGTGGTGACCCATGCAGAGTTTGAAGATTGGAAAGCGTGGAAACGGGGCGCTCGTGAAGGGTATGGTATCCGGATACAAGTTTTGGCTGGACGGGGTTTGGTGATCGATCACGTCATGAAAGATTCTCCAGCACATCAAGCGGGCCTTCAATCTGGTGACTTCATTGTATCCATCAACACGCGTTCTCTAAGTGGGTTGTCCGCGGACCAAATGCTGTCGGTATTAGAGTCAGAGGGTAGAGAGCGCCTGATTGTGGATGTACTTCGCGATGGAAATAAGCAAACCATGAACCTGTTGAAAGGGGACTTCGATATTCCGCAAGTTTCTTCGATATCCGATTCTCAATATCCATCAGCGGCTGTATTGCAGATTCAATTCTTTGGTGAACAGAGTAGTGATCAGGTGAAACGCTCGCTCGAACAAGGCTCTATATCCATCTTGGATCTACGAGACAATCAGGGTGGTCTGTGGGAAGAGGCTGTTGCGACGCTGGATTTGTTCTTTCCAAAAGATATGGTGTTGGCCTACAGGCTATATTCTGACGGCACGAAAATCCCAGTATTGTCTCAGTCACCAGCGGTTCAGATTGATCCAGTTGTAATCCTCATCAATCAAGGTACACGGGGTCCAGCAGAATTGGTGGCTCTCACATTGCAAGAAAATGGTATGGCGACCTTGGTTGGTGAACGCAGTGCAGGGGAAGCCATCGATTATCACGTTCTGTATCCAAATCGTCAGCTCGTCTTACTCATGGCAGACATACGCTTGTTGTCGTCTAAAAAAAGACAGTGGCATGGTTCAGGAGTTGTACCGAATCTATCCATTTCTTCGAGTCAAACATATAGAGGTGAAGATCGTCAACAGCAGGCGGCGATCCAGTTGATCTCATCTAAACCTTGAAAAGCCTTGAAAAGATAGATGCTTAGTACTAAAAAGTTCATATGATACTGTTGTTAAGCATTGTGTGTATGGCGTGGGCAGAACCACCCAAAGAGCAAGGGGATCCCCTTGTTGAAGAACAGATAGACTGGTCTAAAGTTCCAGAGTCCGTACTGGAGGCACAATCATCAGCCTGGTCTGAACCGTTGGGTATACGAATGAAGCTGGTTACTGAATCGTTGCTTGGAAAGCCATATTTGCTGAATGGCATCGGGGAATTGCAAGATCCAGATCCAGATCCCTTGGTTCGGTATGATGCCTTTGACTGTTTGACGTTTGTCGAAGAAGCCATCTCTTTATCGCTTGGACGAACACCCGCTGATGTTGATCTGATTCGAAAAGAACTTCGGTATGGAGATGGAGTGGTTTCCTATGAAAATCGAAACCACTTTATGGTGTCTCAGTGGATTCCAAATGCGATTGAGAAGGGGTATCTTAAGGATATCACACACACTCTAGGCGAAACACATGTGGTTTCGAAGAAGATCACCAGAAGAACGTGGGAGCGATGGAGGGGACGTCATCATTTCTTTCTCACACCAGATCAGTTTCCAGTGGGTACGTATCGAATGGGTGTACTCTCCTTAGATGCCGCCTTTAAAGCGATCCCAGAGATTCCAGAAGGTGCACTACTCGTTGTGGTGCGTCAAAACAATCCCTACAATCCAGTTTGGATTACTCATTTGGGGTTTGTGGTTCGCCATTCAGATACCGACGTACGAATCCGACACGCAACCAAGATGGGAGGGGGTGTCGTAAAGGAGCATTATCTCAAATGGTATTTTGAACACATTCGAATTTATCTCTCACCGATGGAAGGAGTGTTGGTTCTAATGCCTCAGGAGCTAAAAGAGCCAACGGTACCATAATGAGATCTGAGATCCAGTGGATGTACTCCTTTTATTCAGACACATCCCATTCTGCACCGATGAGGATCCAATCATCTGAAGCGCCCCAAGCTCCCGTCGGGACGTTGAAAATGGATGGACCCCATCCATTTGCCATCCAATACTCTCCCACAAACGGAAAGCTGTGGTCGGCTTGATCTACGGTTAAAGAAAAGTGCAAACATTCCCAATCATCGGGTGACCAATTGTTTTGACAGGGTTCGAGACCAAGCATGGTTGAAGTGAAGGTGGCACCATTGGTGGTTGTTTCAACGGTATCACCAGAAACCATACGGTGATTGGCAAACCCGACCACGGTATCAAATACGACTTCTTCATCCCCGAGAGTGTATCCACTGATTCCAGAACCATTGATTCCACCAGCTTCCCAGGACACAGATCCGAGTAATGCTTGAGGATCTTCAGTGCTGTATTCAAAGGTGATGAACTCCATCCCGTCAAGGTATTCATAGGCAGTTTTTTCAACGACCAATGTGTAGTCTACACCTTCGGCTTCTGTTTGATATTTCCAAGTTCGTTCTCCATCGAATGCGAGGTAGTCGTAGGTCCCATGCCCTGAATATGTCGGTCCATCAGGTACTGTACAGGCAAACAAAAGGGTGAATAAAGTCATGATCTGCTCCATCGATATGCGTTTGTTGTAGTATAACCCAAAGCCATCTTGACTCAAAGGATGTATGTTGTCATATTGGAAGAAGACACTGAAATCCATCCGGAGAAGAATATGAAAGACGTCATCATCGCCATTGATCAAGGAACGACAGGCAGTACAGCATTGTTGCTCGATCACAATGTACAGGTTGTATCGAATGCAAACGTAGAGTTTCCCAATCACTACCCCAAGCCAGGTTGGGTGGAACATGATGTAGCCGAGATTTGGACCAGCATCGCAGAGGCGACGGCTAAGGCTTTTGAAAAGGCAGGTGAGGTCAACGTAAAGGCTGTAGGGATTACCAATCAGCGAGAAACGTGTCTCTTTTGGGATAGAACTACAGGCGAACCGATTCATCGAGCCTTGGTGTGGCAAGATCGCCGAACAGCAGACATCTGCGCGGATCTTAAAGCACGCGGTTTGGAAGATATCGTTCGAAGCAAAACGGGGTTGGTCCTCGATCCATACTTTTCAGGCACAAAAGCGGCTTGGCTTCTAGACAATGTAGAGGGTGCCAGAGAACGTGCCGAAAAGGGCGAGTTGCTCTTTGGAACCATCGATACATGGCTCACTTGGAAATTATGCGGTGCTCATGTCACAGATCCTTCAAACGCATCTCGTACGTTGCTCTACAACATACACACCAATGAATGGGACGATGAATTGCTTGAACTATTGAGCATTCCTCGAATTTGTTTGCCATCGGTTGTCGACAATGCGGGAGAGGTTGGGCGAACAAAGAATGTTGGGTTTTTACCAGATGGGATTCCAGTGTCTGGTTTTGCTGGAGACCAGCAATCGGCGCTTTTTGGACAAGCATGCTTTGGAAAAGGAGAGGCCAAGTCAACATATGGAACAGGTGCTTTTGTTCTGATGAACACTGGTGAGACGG
>CALDQI010000951.1:0-5377 GCA_937911635.1 uncultured Pseudomonadota bacterium
CGGTGCATTCAACCGCTCTGCCACCTCTCCGTAGGCTCGTGATTATGGAAAAGCCATAGAGTTTTACGGTCAGGCGTGCACATCTAAAGATGGAGACGGATGTTTCAACCTTGCTCGAATGTATGCTGCAGGGTTGGGTGTGGATAACTCTGCTCCCTTGGCATTCGCCATGTACAACACCTTGTGTTCAGCGGGGGACCAACGCGGTTGCTATGGTGTTGCATCCTTGTATGAATTGGGTCGTGGAGTTGAACGTGACTTGGATACTGCGCAAACGCTTTACCAACAGGCGTGTAGTACGGATTATGCTCCAGCGTGTTCTCAGATGGGTACCATGCTCATTACCATTCCAGATTTGGCGGATCCTGTTGCAGGACTCGGTTTCGTTAAGAAGGGGTGCGACATGGGAGACCCCAAGGGCTGCGTGCAACTTGGAGCGCTCTATCTGGATGGCAGTGCTGGTAAAAAAGATTTGACCAAAGCCAAGGCAATCTTTGAAGAGACCTGTGCCAAGAAAATGGGGCTTGGTTGTTACCAGCTTGGACTCATGTATGATCGTGGTGAAGGAGTCGAGAAGGATCTTGGTAAAGCGTTGAGTTTGTATGAGCAGGGCTGTGACTTACTGTCTGGTCCGAGCTGCGGAATTATTGGACACCGGTACCTCAAAGGTTTCGGGGGTGTAATGAAGTCTTCCAATGAAGCGGTGCGTCACTTTGAGATGGGCTGTGAACACGGAGACCAACGCTCTTGTCGTGAGATGGCGGATTTTTATTATGAAGGAAAGCTGATTGCCCAAGATACAACACAGGCTCTGCGATTGTACAAGCAGTCGTGTGAATTGTTCAATGCTGAAGCCTGTTTGAAAGCAGGAAAGTTGATTGTTGAAGGCGCTGGTGGAGAACCCAATTTTTCGGAGGCTCTAACGGCTTTTGAAGCTGGTTGTAAACTGGGTAATGAAACTGCGTGTACAGAAAGTTCACCGATTATGTTTCAGGGTAGATACGAGAAGATCATAGAGAATGCATTCAAAAGTTCTCGTTGTGAGGTATGGACGTTCTTTGAAGACAACCCAGACAAAAATATTCAAGTGGTTCAGGTCAATAAAAATCAGTTTTCAGTATTGGATGGGGAGTACAAAGATCAAGTCTTTACTGTGGAGCATCAAAACACCACATATTCGGAGGGTGGACAGGTAAAGGTCGCTCAGAGTATGTGGGAAGCGAAGTCTGACAAAAAGACATTTGCAGTTGAACACCATGAGAACTGGGCGTATAAGCGGGTAAAAGCCTCTCAGTTTCCAGGTGATGAATCCTTTTCTCGAGACCCAAAAGGCAGTGAATCTGTGTACTATTCTCGTGAACAGGAGACGATGCGCCGAAACACGTCGAAACGCTGTCATTATGTTGGTAGAACACCGATCTTGTCATCAGAGAACTGCTCAGAAGTGCAGGCATTGATAGCATCGCGTTTGGTCACCAAGTGCCGCTGAAGGGTGTCCGTCTAAAAAACTAGAGAACATTTCCTCTTTGACAGACTCAAAACATTGGTCGACTGTGTTACGATGTGAACGGTGGTGTAAATCATCAGCTACAGAGGACTCAGGAGTGATCGATGTTTTCTATTTTTAATACCCCAAGACTCATTTCTCTATTGGGAGCCAGTGCACTAGTGGCTTGCTCTGGTGAAAAGGTGTTGGAAAATACGAACAATTCGCCCCCAACGATAACCATTATGTCCCATACTGATGGATTCGAAGTCTTGGAGGGGTACACCCAATCCTTTCGAGCTACAGTCTCTGATGATGATTCAGAGTACGCTAGTTTGGAGGTGGCTTGGTTTGTCGGGGATGAAAATGTTTGTGATTGGACCTATGTGACCGCGGCTGGAGAAGCATACTGCGATGTAATATTTGATCTGGATGATACAAATATTGTTGCGCAAGCACGCGATGATCGCGGTGGTGCAGCAATGACGGAACTTAGTTTGGTTGTGCTCCCCACAGAAATTCCAGAAGTGACGATTGAAGCTCCAACTGGTCTCGAACAGTATTATTCAGATCAATTGATCACATTTAGTGCGTTGGTTTCCGATGTCGAGGATCCGGTCCAAGATCTGACGACTGGGTGGACATCCAGTTTGGATGGGGAGCTATCACTGGATGGTACAGCAGGCAGTGATGGGATTGTCGAAGATGCTACAACTCTCCAAGCAGGTGCACACTTTATAGAGGTGACTGTAACGGATACCACTGGGAAATCCAGCACGGACTCGATTACCATTGACGTACAAGGACCCAACAGTGCACCGACGTGCGGGATTACCAATCCACTTTCAGGAGATGTATCGGTCCAGGGAGCCTCGGTGGTATTTACAGGTCAGGCTGGAGATGTAGATATTCCGGTGACAGACTTGCAATTTGAGTGGCTATCGGACAAAGACGGCGTCTTGGGAACAGGTGCGATTGATTCTGCCGGGGAGATCATCTTTGCACATCAAGGACTGAGTGTCAATACCCACACCATTTCCTTGGAAGTTCGAGACGAAGTCGGGGCGACGTGTTCAGATACAATCTTGCTAACGGTTGACACACCACCTACGATTACGGTTGCGTCACCGCTGACGGGTGACGTGGTGACGGTCGGTCAAAGTCAATTCTTTTCTGCCACGGTAGCGGACAACGAAGATCCGGCATCTAGTTTAACAGTAGAATGGACGGATAGTGTTGATGGTGTGATTTATTCAGGGGCTCCGGATTCTTCTGGTTTGGTTGAGTTTTACGAGACGCTTTCGGCCGGCAATCACAACTTGCAGGTGGTCGTAACCGACTCAAGTGGACTCACTGCGACCGCATCCCGATCTTTTCTTGTCAACACACTTCCGCAAGTAGATTCACTTTCGTTGAGTCCCATACCAGCGTACACGACCAGTACTGTTATGACGGCTGTTTCAACGAGTGATGCTGAAAGTCACCCAGTGACAGAAACCTATGCGTGGTATAAAAATGCCGATTATACAGCGGTGTTGCACACTGGAAGTACACTGCCATCCTCTTTGACCGCCAAGAACGAAACTTGGTCGGTTCGAGTGACACCAAATGATGGATATGCTGATGGGAATTGGGAAGAAGCATCGGTTGATATTCTCAATTCAGATCCCCAAATATCCTCTGTGTCCATCTCTCCAACCCTTCCACTTGGCAATGATGTTCTCACGTGTACGGTTGTCGTTTCTGATGCCGATGGTGAAACGCCAACAGAGGTATATTCTTGGCAAAACCTCACAACGGGACAAAACCTTGGCGGTGGACAGACGCTCGATTTGGCAACGGTTCCACTCGTTGGAAATGACAGTATTGAATGTACTGTTATGGTGACAGATGGGGATGGTGCAACAGACAGCAGCGTAGCAACTGTTATCGTTCAGAATACGCCTCCGGTCGTGTCCAATGTGCAGATTTCTCCCAGCAATCCACTCAACGATGAAGTGTTGACCTGCTCAGCGACGGTTGTGGATCCAGAGGGGGATCCTGTCACGACTGTGTATCAGTGGGAAACAGGAACGGGAACTGTACTTGGAACGGGGACATCCATAGATCTGAGTCAAACCAGTGTGATGCCGACTGATGTTGTGAATTGTGTGGTGTCTTCAACGGATACCTCGAATGCAACGGGTACAGGACAGGCGAGTGTTACCGTTGCCAATCGAGACCCTGTCTTGTCTCAGACAGCCATCGTACCGAGTCCAGCCTACAACGATTCAACGCTCACGTGTAGCTCGGTCGCGTCTGATTTGGACGGTCAGGCAGTGACGCTGAGTTACGCTTGGCAAGACTCAAATGGCAGTATTGTTGGGAATACAGATACCTTAGATTTGACGACATTGTCCGGAGTACAACCTGCAGATATGTTCACGTGCGCTGTCACTGGGAATGATGGTGTTGTTACGGTCAACGATACAGCGACGATCACATTGGACAATCGATTGCCAACCGTTGGTTCTGTAGCAATCACACCCAACCCAGCATCTATATCGGATGTACTGACCTGTATACCATCTGCTGTCGTGGATCCCGACGGTGGTTCAGTGAACTTGTCGTATGAGTGGGAGTTGGGCGGTTCTGTCGTCGGGACTGGAGCCACATTGACCCATGCCTTTGTGAGAGGGGATGTGGTAACGTGTACGGTTACACCTGATGATGCGAATGGTTCTCAGTGGGGACAAGGTCCAGTTACTTCTGCAAGTATTACAATCGGAAATACTGCGCCGGTGATCACGTCACTCACACTATCCCCGTCTGCTGTGGATGTTACAACTTCTGTTGTGGCTACATCAGTGACGACTGATGCAGATGGCGATCCAGTCACGGTATCCTATGTGTGGACAGTTTCAGGAAATGTCGTAAATGGTGTGAGTGGAGATACATTGGACCCTAGCTACTTCTCACGTGGGGACACAATCTCTGTTGATGCAACCCCCAACGACGGATTTGACGATGGTGTGGTTGTGTCGGCGAGCATCTCTGGAACAGTACTGAATACAGCTCCAAGTACACCCGGAGTCAGTATTACACCAACGGGCGCCATAGAAGGAGATGGTTTGGTGTGTACGATTTCAGCACCATCGACGGATGCGGATGGTGATTCGCTGACGTATTCAGTATCATGGATGCTTCAAGGCGCATCGTATTTGGGGGCCGTCTCAACGACGACGGAAGTCGGCGATACCATACCGGCAGGTCTCACTTTGCAAGGTGAAGTCTACACTTGTCTTGTGACCGCAACGGACGGTATTGATACGAGTGGATCAGGTAGTGACGTGATCACCATCAATCCACCGTTTAACGGATCTGGTAACTGGGCAACGTCGAGTGTCAGCAATCCCAATCCCTCGGTTTATTTGAATGGACTCTACGATCAGGACAACCACCGAGTACTGACGACGGGCGGGTAGACCTATTATCGATTGGTGGAAGAGCTGCAATCCTACGATATTGCGACTGAAGTATGGAATACCATCATTCCAACAGGTGTGTCGCCTGCGGCTGTGCTTGGTGCCTCCGGAGCATTTGATTATGCGACTTCGAGGTACTTCTTATTTGGTGGTCAGAGTTACTACACCTTGCTTGATGAGTTCTATGTCTTAGACACAACATTTGGCGCTGAACACTGGGAGATGTGGACAGGTTCTCTACCGCCCGATCCAAGAAGGGGGCACAGTGTGGTCTTTGATGACCTGAATAATGATTTGTATGTCTTCGGTGGAGAAGGATACTACGGACTGTATGATGATATGTGGATGATCGATTTGGATACATCTACCGCAAGTGCTGCGATGTGGACCTCGGTATCACCAAGTGGTGTTGCTCCGATGCGAATGG
>CALDQI010000952.1:0-2554 GCA_937911635.1 uncultured Pseudomonadota bacterium
GTCTTGGGGAGCACCAGAAGCATTGATTGAGCGTTGTATGGTGGCCGCACAAGAAGAACGGACTCATACCACGTTGATGGATACCCTAGCAGAGGCCTACGGAGGAATCCGTCCTGAACCCTCTGCAGATCCACAGTCCAATACGACACTGTTTGAAGTGGCCTTGCACAATGCCGTAGAAGGATGTGTTCAAGAGGCTTGGGCAGCCTGCGTAGCCATGCACCAATCTCTTCATGCAGAAGAATCGTTACGAACCATCTTCGCCCAAATCGCCAAAGATGAAATCAAACACGCACAGCTCTCTTGGGACTTGCACAAGTGGTTCTGTACGCAGCTATCTGAAGAGGAACGACAACGGGTTGCAGCGGCTCAACTGAATGCAATTCGAAACCTTCAAAATCAGGCTGACAACCACAATCCACACGCTTCTTTCTTAGGATTGTCTATCGGAACTCAGGATGAGACTCTTCGGCGACGATTTACGGCGCAACTGGCTGCTTAGAGGTTGGGAATATTATTCTGCGGGTTTCATGTTCTCTGGCAAGTGGATCAAAATGACTGAACCTGTACGATTATCTTGAAAGACACGGTTTGCCATTCGATGGATATCCTCTGCAGTTCTATTGTTGACACGATCAGTGTAGTGTAAGAGTTCAAGAGGATCTTCTTGACGCAACAGTGTGGAAGAGAGATTCCCCACCCAAAATGTATTGCTGGTTACAATTTCTTCGCGGCCTTGAAGATCTTGCTCTCTAGCAATCGCCATCTCTTCTTCTGTAGGCGGCTCAACAAGTAAATTGGCGACGATAATTTCTGTTTCAGCGATCAACTCATCTACTCTTTGGGGATCACACCCAAAACGAATGGTCACATAATAGGTCCCTGTAGGAAATTGATCTGTGCTTTGCCCAACCGAAACACTGTATACCCCTCCTAGGTCTTCACGCAATCTCTTACGAAGCCGAACCTCCAATACATTTGCCATTGTGTTCAAGTGGTTTCGCTCAACCCACTGACCACTCCAATCTCCGTGCCAACGAAGACTCACTCGAGCCTTTTCCTCGAGACCGGAATACACCGTTTGCTTTTGATCGCCTGTTGTAAACCGTAGTCCATCGTCTATTCGCTGTTCCTGTTCTGAGGATGTTTCCAATGTTCCAATATAATCTGTAGCCAAAGCTTCAAACTCTTGTACATCAAAATTCCCAACGAAAAAGAATCTGAAGTCGGCAGGATTCTCAAATCGTTCTCGATAAATCCGTTCCACATCTTGAAGATTGATAGCCTCTACCTCTTCTACCGTTGTAGGACGAAAACGATAATGGTCCCCCCACAGCATCTGAATATACGTTTGCGTCGCCGCGGTTCTAGGATTGTTTTGTACGTTTTCGATTTGATTCTTTTGATTGCGCTGTATCATCTTCAACATGAGTTTAGAAAATCTCGGACGCTCAAAATAGTTCCACAGATATTGAAACATATACTCAATGTGCCGACTGCTACTGTCCCCACTCATTCCCTCTGTAAAATCATTGATTTCTGGAACAACCTTGGCATCAATCGAGTTGAGATTCTTTCCCAATTCCATCAACGAGTAATCGCCCATTCCGGAGAGCAACGCCACACTGGAAGCGACCATAGCGGTCTGATAGTCCTCTTCTGAGTATTGGGTCGCACCACCATAGCTGAACGATCGAAGATGCACTCGATCGCCATAGTCTGTTGGCTTGTACCAGACCTCAACACCATTTCCAAAACGCAGAATGGTCACATCCAGCTCTTCAATGCGACTTCTTTCGACGATTTCACCACCCGTGGGACGATCCATGAGATGAAAGTCCATGACGTCATCCTCGGGTGCCTTTAATTTTCTCTTGGGAACGGACTCAACGAGTGCGAGCACCTCTTCTTTATTCGGTAGTACAACACCGTCTTTTTCTGGTAGCACAAACTGTATCGAAGGAGAAGCAGATTCAAATACAGTTCGACTGAACGCATTCACCTCTTCTTTGGTGATTTCAGCCAACAAGGTCTTGGTGACCTCCTGTTCCACTTCGACTCCAGGCACTGGTTCATTGTAGATAAAGCAGCGCACCAGTTCTTCAGCCAATTGGTTCGATTTCCGATTGTCGCGATCAATGGTTGCCGATTCAATACTGGTCAAGATATCATCTGTCACAGATTTCAGTTCTGAATCCGTAATCCCGTATTGTGTCCACCGTTCAAGTTCTTCTAGTAAAGCGTCCAAACCTTGTAACGCTCCCCCCAATTCTGTCGTTGCATTTAAAGACCAGAAAACATCATCGGCAGAGAACCGACTGGACGATGGCCCTGCGTTCAAGAAGGGTGGCTCCTCTTGGAAGGTCAATTCCATAAGGCGAACTTGAAGTGCTTGGGTCACAATATTTTGAAGAAGCAGTCTACGATAATCTGTATATTTCCAACCATTTTGAATATTTTCTTGGAAATTGACACTCACCTCCGCAGAGGTGACCTCTTTATCGGACAGTACCACCACATTCCAATCGGTATGATCTCTTACAGAAAAGGTCGG
>CALDQI010000953.1:0-1347 GCA_937911635.1 uncultured Pseudomonadota bacterium
CACTGGGTGGCGCTCGAGCAGATATTGTCGAGACGGTTGTCATCAAAGCTGGTGAGTTACAAAAGATTAGTGTTCCGATTGGGGCTGAGACACATGTTCGTTTGCCTGGTATACCGGCTCCCGAAGGCTACGTTGTTACATTTACGAATGGTGATGACATCATTGCCTACGAGCCCAATGGAGAGGTGATGCTCTCCAAAGACATTCACACCGTTTTTGTGGCATATGGTGAACAACAGTACGAATTCCAGACGGACTTCAAGGCACTTGCGGAGTCTACTGAAACATCTGAAACATCGGTGCAAGATTCCTTCAGAGAGCTGTTGCCTTGGGTGTATCAAGTACGCAATCCGAATGGACGGTTACTGAGCGATGGTCTCGTATATCCCGATCAAGATTCTCAAGAGGTAACGGTTGAACTGGCAGATGTGTACATTGATGATTCAAACGAGTCTCCATCCATTCTGTTGGTCGCTGCGGGTAGTATAGACAGGATGAATCAAAGTTTGTTCACGGAAGTGGTCATCGATCCCAGTTTGCATCCCTTTTATCCAACGGCCGAGTTGTTGGTGGATGCTCAGCAAGATTTGAGTGATACCTACGGTTCTACGCAGTGGCTAACGGGCACGATGTTGACAGCGGGTGCTTGGACGGGGATGTCGCTGGCACTAGCCAATGGGGACAGTGAGGATGCAGGATTTTGGGAGAGCCAGGCTGTAGCCGGCGCTTTATTAACGGTGCCAATGGTTGCCATTTGGATGAACGAGAAACTTCGAGTAGAACCATCTTTCCAGCGTGTGGGACAGGATCTATATGCGGAGTTGATGGCAATGAGTGGTACGCCAGTGTCTTTTGAAGATCTGATACCAATACCAGAGAACTTTGAAGGTGACGTGATTGAAGAGCCTTTGTTCGAAGATGATGTTGAGGACCTTGAAGAGGCTGCAGCTGAAGAAGCGGAGGCAGTTGAAGAGGTTGAAGAATCTGAGTCGGTAAATGGTGACAGCAGTCAATAGCAATACTGATTGGGTATCTGTTTCCACAATCTCTATTTGCCAAACTCATACAGGATACTCAATGATGCAGAGGTCCGTTGATCCTTGAACAGTTCAAAAATGCTGTTTGCCAAGTGATAGGTTTGACCCAAACCAACAGAGGGTTGTAAAATCAGTCGTTTAGATTTTCCTAAGCAAATATCGGTTCCGATTCCTGCACCGATTACCATCTCAGCTGATGGAGATATAGCCAATAAACCAATCCCACTGTATACATAAGGTCTCCATCTTTCTTGATTGGTGTTGGTGAAGGGAAGGTAGTATCTAGGTGTCACACCCCATGTGGGTAACA
>CALDQI010000954.1:0-1001 GCA_937911635.1 uncultured Pseudomonadota bacterium
AGCCTCAGGCACTCGTGCCGCCTTCCAACGCTCGAAAGACTCACCAAGCACCACGACCACCACACCTTCGTCCGACAACGCTTGATGCTCCAAACTGGTAACAGGGACGGTGGAGACCAATACAAGCCACGAACCCTTCACGTATTCCGAGTGCAGTTTCCGCTGTTGGAGTATCGCATCACCTTTTGTCAGTAGGAGATGGCAGGATCAGATTATTGGTACTTGCGACATGAATCAACCAAATGCTATATTGAGAGCAACGGAGTATTTATGTCGAAACCCTTGGTCTATCTACCATCTAATCCATCGCCTACTGATAAAGTAGCCAAATTGACGCCTGAGATGTTCGAGCGTCGTTTGAAAGATATGACAGAGGCTATTGAGTCTTTGCGTGTCCTAGAAGGCTCCATGAAGCATCCTGCGAAGGCCAAATGAACTTTCTCAAAGTGATGCAGTCTCTTGCAGAGAAGGGGATTGAGTTTGTGATTGTGGGTGGTGTGGCATCTCGTCTACACGGAAGTACTCGACTGACACAAGATTTGGATATCGTACCAAGACTTGAACCTGAAGCATGGTCCCGTTTGATTGATGGGATGCTAGAACTGAACATTCAACCGCGTATACCAGAGTCCATCGAGCGTATCAAGAACCTAGATAATGTACATTCTTGGCTGGTTGAGAAGAACATGTTGGCTTTGTCTTTTAGAAGTCCCAGTGCCGATTTGGAAATTGATTTACTGATATCAGAATCAGACAACTTTGATGGTTTACAGAGTCGTGCTTCTACCGTCGAGTATCAAGGGTATACATTTCACGTTGCCAGCATCGATGACCTGATTGCTATGAAGCAGAAGGTTGGTCGTCCACAAGATTTGCAGGATATCGAAATTCTAACCAATATCAAGAAGCATCGAGAAGGGTAAGTAACGCAAAAAAAAGCCCATAATCTCGAAAGAATACAGGCTTAGTGGGGGTAAACCCTTGTAAGTCGGGGTGATAAG
>CALDQI010000955.1:0-3021 GCA_937911635.1 uncultured Pseudomonadota bacterium
AGGATTGTGTCTGCGTTGGGCGGATAAAACCACTTCATATTTGGACATTGTCACTCAGTTTTGTTAACGGTAGTTGCCTCAGGAGGTTATGTGAGCACTACCGCCTTAACCATTGCCGGATCAGACCCATCAGGGGGTGCCGGGATACAAGCAGATCTGAAAACCTTTAGTGCACTTGGTGTATATGGTATGAGTGCGATAACCGCATTGACCGTACAAAACACACAGGGGGTTACGGGGGTTCATCTATTGCCACCCACCTTCGTGCAAGATCAAATCAAAAGTGTTTTTGCGGACATCAAGGTTCACGCTGTTAAAGTTGGAATGATTGCAACAGCAGACATCGCTTCGGCTGTTGCAGAAACTCTGAAAGAAGTAGCATCATCTACAAACATTGTCGTAGACCCAGTTATGGTTGCCAAAGGAGGCTCTCCTCTCTTAGCACCTGAAGCCGTCTCTTCATTGACCAAAGAATTACTGCCATTGGCTACCGTGATCACCCCCAACCTTGAAGAATCTGCAGCACTGCTGAATCTACCCGTTGCTCAAAATCGCTCAGAGATGGTCGAGCAAGCAAAGCAACTACTCGACTTAGGGGTACAGCAGGTGTTGCTCAAAGGTGGACACCTCTCCATCCCAGAAAGTCCAGATTTGTGGTTCGGTCCCACAGGACAACAGTGGTTTGAATCCAAACGGATCGACACCGTAAACACCCACGGAACAGGATGCACACTGTCATCGGCTGTCGCTGCACACTTGGCCCTTGGACATTCTATCTCAGACGCCATCAGTCTTTCAAAATCCTATGTCACAAAAGCCATTGCCGAAGCCGATCGATTGAACATCGGTCATGGACATGGCCCAACACATCACTTTCACTCAATTTGGTAAATTGTCGAGGTTAAAATCATGTCACTATCCATTTCTGAACAAGTTGTTATCGTTACCGGCGCCGGACGAGGTCTTGGGTCTGCAATCGCAGAATCCTTTGCTCGAGAAGGGGCAAAAGTTGCCATTAACTATCGCAACAGTCAAGAAGAAGCCGAGGCTCTTGCACACAGACTAGGCGACCGTTGTCACGCGTTTCAGGCAGATGTTCGAGATCCTGAACAAGTTGCAAGAATGGTCACAGAAGTCACGAACACTCTTGGTGCACCAACAACTGTTGTACACAATGCTCTCGCAGACTTTGTGTTCAATGGGGACGGACGGAAGAAAATTGACCAAATGGGTTGGGAAGATTTTGAAGCGCACGCCCTAACGGGATTGAAAGGCGCTCTGAATCTTATTCATGCTCTTAAACCAACCATGTCTGCCAATGGCTTCGGTCGATTTATCAATATAGGTACCAATCTCTTCCAAAATCCGGTTGTACCATATCATGACTACACGGCTATCAAAGCATCTTTGCTGTCGTTGACACGCACAACCGCTGCAGAGCTTGGTCCCGATGGCATCACTGTGAACATGGTGTCCGGTGGTTTGCTTCGAACAACGGATGCAAGCGCGGCTACACCAGATGCTGTCTTTGACTACATTGCACAATCTACACCTCTTCGTTCGGTAACAACACCTGCCGAGATGGCGGATGCGGTCCTTTTCTTCGCCAGTCCTTGGTCAAGGTCTGTGACTGGGCAGAATCTGGTCGTTGATGGTGGTTTGGTCTTCAACTAAGGTTGCCAAGTTTGAAACGATACAGCACAGTGTTTCCGGATTATCTCACTCTGTCTGCAGACGATTGGGGCAAAGAATCATCATCGTGTATTCGGCTCTTAAAGAGTGGACAAAAGGTCTTGCTGACCTCTACATTCTTCCGTGGTCTACACATTGTGTCCGAGTTGAAAGGTGAATTCCCAATCCCAAAGGGCTGTTCTTATGCTACCCGAAGGCATCTAGAACAACAATTTCGAAACACCTCTTTGAATCTAATCGTTCAAATTCAAGGTTCCGATCCACAACTCGAAGGAATCGATACGAATCCATTTCTGAAAGATTTTTATCCTCAAACGACCTTTTACTTACCGTTTGTTGTTCTACAAGAATTGGTTGGTGCTTGGAAGACCTACTCGACTGGCGTCCACTACCCTGTTCTAGGTCGTAGATTGCACCCATTTTTTGGAGTGTACTATCCAACGAGAACAGAGCACCTAGAGCTCTTCGCAACTTGGCTTAGTCAGTATAAGGGACCCAAAGATCACTGCGTGGATGTCGGTACAGGAAGTGGTATACTCACGTTCTTGCTTGCAAGATCAGGATTCCAAACCATCGATGCCATCGACCAAAATCCGAATGCAGTGTGGAGCGTTCAAGAGGATCTCAAACGACATCCGATTGATGGAACCATCCGATTGCATCATGCAGATTTACTCTCTCCTGTTGAGAGTGCACACTTGATTGTGTTCAACCCACCTTGGATTCCCGGAAAATCCAATAGTTCAGTAACAGAGGCCCTGTTCTTTGACGGTGGATTGTTTGAACGATTCTTCGACCAAGCGTACACTGCACTCCCCATTGGTGGAACGGTTGTATTAATATTTTCAACCATTTTGACGTTGCTGCGCCCCGATATCCCCCATCCAATAGAGTCAGAACTACAGAAGAGACGGTTCAAGTTGGTCCAAAAATTACAACGTAAAGTCAAGCCAAAATCTGGACAACGAACAAAGGAAAAGGTTCAGATTTGGGAATTAATACGCCTGTAAATTGTCTTATTGACCAAGATCTCTAACCAGAACTGAGTGAAAGACAAATCGATTGGGGTTGTGAAGCAGTTCAGAATCTCGATGGATACCCACAGCACCTGAAACGGCAACATCTCCCAACATGGTTGGAATGATGACCCCTACACCTGTACTGGGATACCATTCATACCAAGGCATAGGATCATCCCATTTTTCCCATACTCTACCGACATCTAAAAATGTCAGCAATCGATACTCAGACACCAAAGTATATTGAACTTCTGTCGATAGCATGGCTGCCTTATCCCCACCTATATTGACGTCAAAGTATTTCCCTTGA
>CALDQI010000956.1:0-1373 GCA_937911635.1 uncultured Pseudomonadota bacterium
TGGTCAACAACCGTTACCGTTGCTCGTTGTAAGTCTGATGCCAATTTACGTTGCTTTTCAGCCAATTCTTGAGCCTCTAACTCATCCAGTTCCGTCTTCACGTCCTTTGCAAAATCGATCGTGTTCTCTACACCACGCTTGACCTTCTTGACCGTCTCTATTCCCTCTTTGACTTGTTCCACCCCTTCTTTTGTTTTGGCTACGCCCTTTTGAACAGTATCATCCTCTTTAATCGCCTCATATTTCTCCTTAGAGTCTTCAAAGACTTCGTCAAACGAAATACACGACGCTTGAGTAATGCACCCCAGTAGAAGGACTCGATGTACAAGCGCAGAACGCATGGTTGTCTCCTTTACGAACGGTCAGTGGATCATCTAAACCATAAGCAAACCGATACACTACTTTACAACGTATTTTAAATTTCGGAACTATCTCTATCTTTTCAATACTGTGTTTGTACCTATTCATAGACAAAACCTGCAGAATAGGCTCGTGTAAAATGACCACATAAGAATTATTGAAACACATCCATCCATCTG
Organism: uncultured Pseudomonadota bacterium; assembly: GCA_937911635.1. Taxonomy (GTDB): domain Bacteria; phylum Myxococcota_A; class UBA796; order UBA796; family UBA796; genus CAJWHX01. The sequence continues at coordinate 540 of CALDQI010000956.1, forward strand.
TACACTTTGTATGGCTGACCTGAATACAACGCTTGTTCGAGTGGGATTTCCTCAACCAGCTGATGGTAGGAATGCAAAATGATATCAGAATCATTCAGAACGCCTAAAGGCTCCGTGTCTTTCGATAAGAGTGCCGTTTGGAATCCAAAATGCAACACATCGCCACCCTGCACCGATGTTGGCTCAACCTCAACTAGATACCGTAACAATCCCTTCGGAGCGAAATACCCGACTTGATGCCCCATTCGGCGCTTTCCATAAGTGATAGTAGCCGCACAATCAGCCCCCAACCTCAGATCTGTTTGATGTCCACCGTCAACCGATTTCGGCCAAAATACAAATGGCACACCGATTAGTTCAGTCGCATAACCAACGTAGGTATCATCCCGACGCACGACAATCTCGAATGTGTTTTCCGGTTCTGGTGATGGGAGTTTCCCTGACACAACTGCAAATCTGTGAGTCCCAAGTTCAAATTGAGGCATGTTATCTTGGAAGAAAACACTATTTTTACCATACCACTCGGGTATTTCTTTCCAATGCCATTCAATCTCTACACTACAGTCCGGTCCTGACTTTGGTGCACACATTTCGGTATTGTCGTAGTCTAGTGCTTTGGGAAGTAATTCATACCACGTGGGTATTGCATCCTCAACAGAGACGTGTATCTCTACTGACTCATCTTCTCGAACAAATATCGGTTCGCCATTGGGCATATTCCCAATAGTAAACGCAATGACAGGCCAATCACTCAACTTAGTTCATACCAGCGATAAAGTGCAACTCAGAAATACAAGTATCTGGATACTTACCATCAACAGTTTTATCAATGGC
>CALDQI010000957.1:0-4647 GCA_937911635.1 uncultured Pseudomonadota bacterium
CGTCACAGTTGGTAGATATCTAGATGATCCCTCTTCTCGAATTTCAACCAATACAGTCTCTTGCAGCGGTTGATACGTAAGTTCTACTGGGTCAAATGGCTCTGGCAAGGGAAGATCCCAATCTCGAGGTACTTCAATATGGCTCTCGGCGCGTCTCTTACGACGGACCTCTCGAGCCGCACCTGCAGACGGATCATCACCGCAGTACTCATCATCATCTGGAACAAATCCTTCCACTGCAGAAATCTCAATGCTCTTGAAACCAGATTTGAGCAGCAGGGTCACCACATCATCTTCTTGCTGACGAACCCCAGTAAAGCGAATGGATAAAATCTCGAGAAGACGTAAAATTTCTTCCCAAGCAACATCCGGTGAGAGGGTCAAACGACGAACACCATCCCGAAACAGTCGAAAAGCAAGAGAGCGATCGCGATCGCGTTCAAGATAGACGACTTCAGCACCACGCACCATCTCAAAGGGACGAATCTCCAAAGACATCTCTCCATATTGTTTCAATGCGAAATCAATCTTTTCTTGCATATCAGCCAAGAAGCCACGAATTGCATCATTGCGAGTATCGTAGATCAAGAAAGAGCGCGCAGTCCGTGCAATCGACCGCAATGCTTCGTTGGTTGCTCGTCCCGCTGGGGTTCCGCCAAGCGCGACCTCATCTTCTAAAACTTCATCATGATAAGCCGTTTCAGGATCCAAACCTTCTAGAAGATCCTCATGATCTGTGGTATCGGAAGCCTTTTCAGTTGCTCCGTCAGAGGCAGGGGTATCAGGTGTATTTGAGTTTTCCAATGTCGACATGTCTTCTAATCTACTAAACAAGAGGATTTTTATCAACCCAAAATTCTTGCTGCATGCCACACAGAAATTCAATCGCTCACTTTATGTGGCTGGGTCTCAACAAAAAGAATTCTCCTCCGTGAACCCATGGAGTACTGGGAAAGTCTTGCATCCAACGATTCCTCTGAAAAATTTCCATCCAATCTCCCAAGGACAGCACCAACATGTGATGAGTCTCATGGTGAGACTGTACAATGTCATGATCATGCTCTCGAATTAGTACCGAAAACTCCACAGCCACTCTGTCTGATTTCGGGTCGGAGTCCCAATGCCATTCCGTAAAGTGAACTCGAGCGCGCTCACCTTCCGCCTCAGCAGTCAAAATCCTTTCTTCAAATGTTTCCTTACACACATCTGGAACGACTACGGCAACACCATCTCTAGAGATATGAGCGCGCATAATATCTAAGACCTTTGCAACCATGGATGTATCTTCCAAATACATCACGGCATCGTGTAGCAATATTACATCAAATTGCTCTCTCAAATCAAGCGTGGTCATATCCGCATGAATAATCTTTGCGTTCGGATTACGAAGACCAGCCTCTACAAGCATCTTCTCACTAGAGTCAACAAGTGTTACCTCAATATCTGGACAAATAGCCTGTACATCGTGGAGCAAATAGCCTCCGCCAGCACCCAACTCCAAAATATTCTTGGGGCTTCTACCCAATGCAGCGCTGACAATCTCACACAAGTCTTGTGCTTCATTTGTGTAGGTTCCCGCAGGTGTTACTTCCGACCACAACCATGACAAATCCCCATATAGCCTCATATCCACTCCAAAAGATGCCCCTAATGATAACCCGTGCTATTTTATATATAAAGGGAGCCCTTAATGATTTCCGAACGTAAAGCCTTGCGATGGTCTCTGTTTTTTATTGCCAGTATAACCACCGGATGTACCGTTGGACTTGGAAGAATTGACAAATCTGTCGATACGGCTGAGTTCATTACTGATACTGGTGCTGTTGTAGATACTGGAGCACCGGTAGATAGTGGGGATCTAGATACAGACGATACCGACGACACACAAGACACACAAGACACACAAGACACACAAGATACGGAAGATACACAACCAACATCAGATATTGATGGAGATGGATTCTCCGTAGAAGATGGCGACTGTAACGATACTGACCCTTTAATTTCACCAACCATGACGGACGACTGCGACGGTATCGACAACAACTGCGATGGACAAATCGATGAGAACGCAATCGGTGCCATCTATGAGCCAAATGACACCCCTTGGAATGGATATTTCATAGGAGACTATTATGCTGGCGAATATACAGAGGTTCAAGGGCTGATCACAACTGACAGCGATGTGGACATCTATGAGTTTTTCTTGGAAGATGGATGGTTTGATGATTTCGGTGTGGACTTTGAGCTGCATGCCATCGGTCTCCAGGCTGATTTTGCCATTGAACTGTGGCTGATTGAAAATTACGACGGACAAACAGAAGAACTCCTTTTAACTGTCAACAACCTCAACAGTGGAGGACTGGAGCGCGGAGACTTCGAAGGCGAGTGGCTGATTGACGACAGTGGATATTATGAATTTCGAGTCTACACAATCAGTGGAGCAGATTGTGATGCTCACTATCAACTCGACATCTGGATGAGCCCATAAGATAAATGTCTATACCACCTGTTGCATCGGACGTTTTATGTCCACATACAGATTGTTGAACAGCAGATTTAGGGATATACTGAACCCATGAGATTTACCCTTCGTGATTATCAACAAGCCACCATTCAAGCGGCGATGCAGGCCAGAAGAGAAGGCTTCAAACGACTCCTAGTTTGCCTACCCACAGGCGCTGGTAAAACCGTTATATTTAGCGAGTTGTGTCGTCTTGCCAAACGCAATGTATTGGTACTCGCCCATCGAGAAGAATTGCTGTTTCAAGCGAGATCTAAGATCGAATTGATGACCAACAACCTGGTCAAAGTGGGCATTGAACAAGCGGACTCTCATTGCGATGGTGACTGCAAAGTCGTTGTAGCATCGATTCGTTCACTGCGAGAAGATAGATTACAGGCATTAAATGAACAGTTTAACTTTGGGCTCGTGATTTATGATGAATGCCATCACGCCGCGGCGGAAGACAATATGCGGGTCCTCAGACAAGTTGGGGCTTTTGATGCAGACTGGTCTGGCACACTGATTGGGTTTACCGCAACACCCAGCCGAGCCGATGGCATTGGGCTCGAAAAGGTCTTTGAAACCATTGTATACGATCGAAACATCTTGGATATGATTCGCGAAGGATATTTGGTCCCACTTCGGGGATACCGAATCAATACAGATGCAGACCTAACAAATCTATTGGGAGAAACCGAAGACCAAGAACGCGTAGACATTGAATCTAGAAATGCCCTCGTCGCCCGCTCAATTCAAGAACTCGCCAGAGATCGTCGCACCATTGTATTTTGTGTAACGGTTGTACACGCCATCAACCTTGCACGATCACTCAACAACTTGGGTATACCGACTGGGGTTGTCTATGGCGATATGCCTCGAGAAGAACGGCTTGCAACTCTCAAAAAATTTCGTACAGAAAAACTCATGTGCATCACCAATGTCATGGTACTCACTGAAGGCTTTGATGACCCTGGAGTATCTTGCATCGCGATGGCAAGACCCACCAAATCTGAAGGACTGTATGCGCAATGTGTCGGACGAGGAGCCAGACTCGCTGAAGGTAAAGAAGACTGCTTGGTTTTAGATTTTGTCGATCTATCTGATTTATCTCTGGTGAGTCTACCTTCACTGGTTGGCCTACCTAAGGAACTCAATCTAGAAGGTGAACTGATTACAGAAGCGGTTGAAACCTATCGTCAACTACCATTTGATTTCCCGGCATTTGAAATCGAAGCCGCTGAAATCACGCTGAGCGATGTTAAACACCGTGCTCAGGTTTTTGATCCACTCACAATGGAACTACACCCCGAAGTGGTTGCCATCACCGCAAACGGATGGTTTTCACTGGGACAAAAGGGCTTGGGTCTTCATTTTTGGGACCACAGCGAAAGTCTCTGCACCGCGATCATCCTTAAAGTTCCCAAAAGAAAAGGACGACGAAAACGATACGCTGTTCACATTGATGAAGTTGAAGTCGCAACCTTTACCAAAATCATTGATGCCGTAGAAGCCGTTGACTACGAGATCAATCGTATGGGACGGATACAACGCCTATCTGCGCGAGATGATGCCGACTGGAGACTCGCTGATGCACCAGAGATGATTCAACGGCAACTCAACTCCTTCCATCCTCCAAGAATGGCGGAAAATTTAGGGGATGCACTTGGCTATCTCTTGTATGCAAAACACAATCCGGCGATCATGGGAATCGATCAAACATCCACTATTGAACGTTCGTTGCAATCTAAGGGTCGGGGATGGCCGTCTCCATGGACGGCTGACGCGTAGACAAGTCTTCTTCCATTTCGATTTTTCTAATCTGAACCTTATCGATGGCTCTTGGTGTTCCAGAGATGACTGTGCATTCGGCATCCTGACCGAGTTTGAATATCTCTCCCACTTCTGGTATACGCCCTAACTCTTCGATAATGAGTTCCCCAACCCGCATGTCTGGCAGGTTGACAAATATGGTTTCATTGACGTCTATAGAATCGGCTTCGGCGATGACCCAAACCGTATCATCTGAAATGATTTCAATCTCCTGAACCTCTCTATCTGTTTCATCAACAATGTCACCCACCAACACTTCCATCCCCATCTGGTGCTGTTTGCCCCGAGTCTGTTGAAAAAGCAATTAAAGA
>CALDQI010000958.1:0-3454 GCA_937911635.1 uncultured Pseudomonadota bacterium
CATCGATATCAGTTACTTCTCCCAATTTTCCGCCGATAGCCAAATCAGTGTGGGAAATCTCGTGTCAGTTTTGAATCGTTTGATGCTGTAAAGGATAACACTTCTCCCTCATCAGAAGAAGTCGCCGCCCTACTTCTAGAATCAGGCATGTGGACTGCTTTTAAAGAACGTCCATATGGTCAAGTTCCAAGTGCTGAAAGCCGTCCTGGTGCTCTTTTTCTCACTTGTACCGATTCGGAACCTCTGGCAGGAAATGTAGAACTGGTACTCGAAGGACAGGAAGCTGACTTCTCACTTGGTGTCAAAATATTATCTACCCTCAGTGAAAAGGTATTCCTATGTGTTGGACCTGGTTCGAAAGCCAATGCTGTAAAAGTTGATGGAGTCCAAGTAGAAGAGTTCACTGGAAAGCATCCAGCAGGACTTGCTGGAACCCATATTCACATGCTCTACGGAGCGTCACGTAGCCGAACTGCTTGGAACATTCATTTGGCTGACATTATTGCTGTTGGGCATCTATTCCGCACAGGTACACTCTTCACCAAGCGCATCATCAGTTTAGCAGGGCCTCAAGTATCCAATCCTCGTCTAGTCGAGACGCGTATGGGTGCATTTTTGGATGAAGTGGTTGCAGGCGAGCTAAAAGATGGGGAAAATCGCGTCATTTCTGGGTCAGCTCTCTCAGGTCGTACCAGTATGGGTGAGTTGCATGGATTCTTAGGTCGACACCATCGTCAGGTGACAGTGTTGGAAGAAGGGCGTGAACGTGAGTTCTTGGGCTGGTTGGCTCTCGGCGCAAACAAGTTCTCTAGCATCCCTGTGTTCCTGTCCGCATTGTTTGGATCCAAAAAGTTCAATTTCACCACCACCACAAACGGTGAACACCGAGAGATGGTACCCATTGGAATGTATGAGCGAATCATGCCGTTGGATATCATTCCGACATTCTTACTTCGGTCATTGGAAATCAACGATCTGGAAAGAGCAGAGCATCTAGGAGCATTGGAGTTAGACGAAGAAGACGTCGCACTGTGCTCTTTCGTCTGTCCAGGCAAGCAAGATTATTCAGTACATTTACGTCGAGTTTTGAATCAAATCTACAAAGAGGGATAACGATATGAAATTTATTCGTGATCAACATGACAAAGTGGCCCCACTTTTTGAGAAAGGCGGTCAATTCGAAAAGCTTCACCCAGCTTGGGAAGCTCATGATACGTTGCTGTTCACCCCAGGTCTTGTGACAAAAGCTGCAAGTCACATCCGTGATGCCCTTGACCAAAAGCGTATGATGATCACAGTCGTTGTCGCGCTGCTACCCTGCTTTTTAATGGCAATGTTCAATACTGGTTATCAAGCCAACGTTGCGACCGCGGCTGGCGCATCGGCCTTGGATGACTGGCATTCATTCATTTACCTTCTGTTGGGATTTGAATATGCGGCTCTGGATAGCACGGTGTCTTTCTTTTCTCTGAGCAACTTTGTATTGGGTGCCCTGTTCTTTCTACCGGTGTACATCACAACCCTTGCTGTTGGGGGTACGGCGGAACTCATCATCTGCATCATTCGTAAGCATCCAGTAACAGAAGGATTTCTTGTTACGTCTGCATTGTTCCCTCTCATCTGCCCGCCAACAATTCCATTGTGGCAAGTTGCGTTGGGAATTCTATTCGGCGTTGTCATCGGAAAAGAAATCTTTGGCGGTGTAGGAATGAACATTCTGAATCCAGCCTTGACCGCTCGAGCATTCTTGTTCTTTGCCTATCCAACTGGAATCTCCGGAATGGCGCCCTGGCTTCCGTTTGATACCAACAACGTTGCGGCTGTTGCTGGTAAAGCTGGACTTCCAGATGCCAACTCGGGTGCTACTTACTTGGCCATGTTTGCAGACGATACCGCTATGAACAGTTTCGCTACCGCAGGTCAAGGCCTCGCTCTCAATTTGGGGTCTGCTGAATGGATGAACGCATTCTACGGCTTGGTGCCGGGTTCGATGGGTGAAACGAGCGCTCTAGCCTGCTTACTTGGGGCTGTCATTCTTATCGCATCCAAAATTGGGTCTTGGCGAACAATGGCTGGTGTCGTTGTTGGCACCGTCATCATGACACTGATTTTGAATCAGGTGGGAGCCAATGATGGTGCTCAAACAATCCTAGATGTTCCATTCTATTGGCACATGGTCACTGGCGGTTGGGCGATTGGTGCTGTATTCATGGCGACCGACCCAGTTTCGAGTCCCTTCACTGATAAAGGAAAATGGACCTACGGAATCTTCATTGGTATACTCGTTGTATTGATTCGCTGTGTAAACCCTGCCTATCCAGAAGGGATGATGCTTGCGATATTGTTTATGAATATGTTTGCTCCACTTGCAGACCATTTCGTTGTACAAGCAAACATCAACCGTCGTATAGCGAGAAATGCGGCATAAACGAACGAGTAAAACCATCAAAAAGGTTTAAAGTGTTGTTTGGGGTATTAGACCCCTCCACGAATAAAAGGAGAATATTTGTATGGCACAAAGAAGTAATGGATACATCCTGGGATTTGCGACAGCTGTCTGTGTATTCTGTTCAGTGTTCGTTTCGGGCGCGGCGTTATCACTCAAAGAGCAACAAGTTGCAAATGCAGAACTGGACTTAAAGAAGAATGTCATCTCAGTATCTGGTTTAAAGCGACCAAAGATCATCACTGTAAAAGGCAATTCCCACGCATATTTAGAGCAAACAACCTTGACACGAGTCCTTACTGGGGAAAACTCGTCAACGGGATCCACAACTGAAGAACCACTCATCATCACTGCAGAAGATGTTGATATATACTTCTCGGACAGTCCAGACCGAGTTGAGTTGGGGTATGTCGAACTGAAAACCGGAACGGTTACTGAGAGTGAAGTTGCTGAACAGTATCTAAAAGCAAACAAGGGCAAATGTGAAGAACTATCTTCAAAGGCCAACATTGCAAAGATATCGTGTCTTCCAAAGTATCGACCAGTGTTCACAGTGTATAAAAACAATGTCGTAGATCGGATCATTTTGAATGTTGAAGGGAAAGGGCTGTGGTCAACTCTATATGGATTTTTGGCACTGAGCAAAGACGGAACCATCATCAATGGTCTCACATTCTACAAGCATGGTGAAACACCGGGATTGGGTGGTGAAGTCGACAATCCCAAGTGGAAAGCACTTTGGCCCGGTAAGGAAGTTTACGACGACGGCCAAGTCGCCATTGAGCTGATCAAGGGCAGTGTTGATGCATCGACGCGCAATGCTGAAAACAAAGTGGATGGCTTGAGCGGTGCAACACTGACCAGCCGCGGCGTGAGTAACCTGGTTCAATTCTGGATGGGCGACAATGGCTACAAGCTCTTCCTGGAAAATCTGCGTGCAGGGGAGGCCTAAGTTATGGCGACGTTAAAAGAGGCATTGACCTCACCGGTATTTAAGAACAACCCGAT
>CALDQI010000959.1:0-2505 GCA_937911635.1 uncultured Pseudomonadota bacterium
ACAATAGTTGACATGATGAGAACACTTACAAATGAAGTTCAAATGCTGAAAGGGGGAGGGAATATACCTATTAATAAACCAGATGCTGTTAAAAACATAAATTTAGGAATAAATCCACTTGATATGTTCCCTGATATAATGAAAAATCCAAATCTAATTCCTATTGATGAGGATTCTTCATCTAGTTATAGTGGATCAGAAGAGGAAGATGACGATGATCAAGACCAAGAAGATGACGATGATGACGATGAAGAGGATATAGAAAGTGACGAAGAGGAAGGAGAAAGTGAAGAAGAAGAAGAAGGAAAAGAAATTACTGAAGTTAATATAGTAAACAATGATATGATTGTAGAAGATTTATCAGCTCAAATTAATGATGACATAAAAGTTCTAAATATAGAAACAGAAGTAGCTAATAATATAGAAGATGAATATGTAAAAGATTTAAGAAAAAAAAAACTACCAGAATTAAAAGAAATGCTTAAAAACAAAGATCCTAACATTGATGCAAATAAATTGAAAAAAGATCAATTAATTGAAGAAATTGTTAAATAAAATAATATTTATAAATTATAATGTATAGAACACCAAGAGTAAGAAATCCGGCAAGAGCGGACAATAATGATCCAGATGTTTTAAATAACCAATTACTTAATTATTATAATATAAATTCAAATTGGAATTATAGACAACTATTACAATCTCAAGGAACTAACATAATGAACCAAAATTTAGATTTTGCTTTAAACCAAAACTCTCATTTTGTAAAAGACCCCAATGAATCTTCGGATAGCGACGGGGATGGTTTGGGAGACAACGCAGAGGAGGAAGGGGGTACAGATCCAAACAATGCCGACTCTGACGGGGATGGGATTGAGGATGGTGAAGAGGTAGCCAATGGCACGGATCCAACAAATGAAGATTCTGACAACGATGGGTTGACCGATTCTGAAGAGATCGCAGAAGGAACTGATCCCACAAATGTGGATTCTGATGGAGATGGTGCAACAGATGGAGAGGAAGTAGCAGCGGGAACCGACCCAAATGATCCAAATAGTGGTGGTGCTGATCCACTCTTACCAACTGAGGGGTTCTGGATGTTTGCCTCACCAACCGTTGGGACAGATGGTTGCAACATTGGTAGTATCTTGACCACGCTTGGAATGGGTATCGCCGATATTCTCCCAGAAGGATTTGATGTGAGCGGTGTGGGAGTCTCTAGCTTCACGGGGTCAATGGCTGGTTCCTCGACAACCTGTGCCTTAACAGGTGCGAATTTCAGTTGTGGATCCATCACAACGACTGAAACCTTTGATTTGTCCCAAGCCGGACTGTCTGGTACCATCGATATTGAGATGGCGGTTTCATTGGATGGAGCCATGAGCGATGCTGAGAATATGGATTTGGATCTCGGCTTAGATGTTGTGTCCTGTACAGGTACTTCGTGCTCTTTGTTGTCCTTTATTGGATTGAGTATTCCTTGCTCGGTTGAATTGACAGGTACTGCCAGTTTGAACTGAGGTACATCTTTCTTTGGATACCGATAGGGGAGGGGTGACCTTCCCCTTTTGTATTGTGATACACTGTATGCTGTATTCCTCTTGTGTTGTATTGAACTGGGCAACGCGTGTTGTACAGTATTCATGTAGGTAAATACGGCGATTACGATTTTACTCAATGGATCTTTTAGGGCTAGCGAAGTTATGGAGCACAAAGTGCGTTTTTACATTCGTTCTGGTAAATCGACCACCTCCGATTCAATTCTACTTACGGAAACTTTGGTGATAGGTCGAGCGCTTAACGTTGATTTGGTGGTTCAAGATCCGATGTCTTCTCGTCAACATGCACGATTCTTTATGCGAGATGGATTCGGTTGGGTAGAAGATTTGAACAGTAGCAATGGTTCTTTCCTCAACGGTAGGCGCCTCCTAGAGGCAACACGAATATCTGATGGTGATGTCCTGTCGATTGGTCAAACCACCTTTTATGTGGATGGTAAGCCAATAGTCGAGAACCGTCCGTTGCAGTGGACTCAATCAATCAGTGACGTGTTGGATGATTTGAAGAACGAGAGAAGGAGCGAATCCATCTCTAACGTTCGTACTCATCTACTCTTACAAGAACGGTGCACGAATTTTGAACGCTTATGTGCCCAATTAATTGACTTCGTGGGATCTCATTTTCCAGTTCAATCGGTGGCACTGTGGACTTCTAGCTCTCAATGGTTTGGAGATTTAAAATTGGTGTCCAATACATTTTCAAAAACTGAAGATGTCAACATTGACACCATAGACCGAGGCTTACAGCACATTATATGGAATGAGCAGAGTATTGTTGGTGGTCAGTTCACCAACTTTTCATCCCAATATTGGAAAACCATCATCCCAATTGTAGATATGCTTCCATATGTCAACAGCATTCTCTGCTGGCAGTTGACTTTGCGCATCTTTCATCCCATTGGCCAAACGGTCTGCAGGTTAAAAAAGGGCTCATAACAAGACAACC
>CALDQI010000960.1:0-5556 GCA_937911635.1 uncultured Pseudomonadota bacterium
TTTTTTGCATTCCCCAAATTCCATATATTGGTTCTTTTGTTTTTTGACCAATCCAGCCTGCTGCATCGAACGTACAAACACAGTCAGTGAAACCATCAATATGAACATTGCCATTGTGGTCATCCAATCCTGTGTTCGAAATGGCTCAAACAAATGCAATCCAAAAGGCGTCTCAGCTGAGTAGCATCCTTCTACGGCACTTGGACACAATGAAGTTACAATCGTATACTGCTGAAAGTGTTCGGGATACCAGAATATCATCAACTGACCGCATATACTTCCAAGCGTGACAATGATCAATAAGAGGAGAGACCTGTAGAAAGATATGGTGTACTTGTATTTGTCGGTTTGATTAAGCTCAGTCGACGATTGTAACACTCGATTATCCTGTGCCTTTCGGGTAATATAAGCAATATGCACTTTGAGAGACTCAGCAATAAGTTGGAACAAACAAACCACTGCCAAAAGTGAATACATAGGCTGCTGGATATAACCATCAATCATCTGTCCCAAATGCAACAATACATCACCAAACAAATACAACCATCCCATCAGTACCCCCAAACACAAACGTCTAGTGTAGAAATCATTACTGTGGATTCACACAATCTGACTTGCAAAATAACATCTCTCATGAATTAACAGGGTTCCAGAACAACATATCTCGTTCGCCGAGCTTAAGACCATTTATGATGCAAAGAGTACTTGTTCATCTTGCCCAATCTGTACCGAATTCCATTCTATCTGTAAATGAACTTTCAATGCATCCAATCCATACAGAACAAAGTACTCATGGCTGAAGATTCATCTTGCATTGCTGGAGGATAACTTGTAAATTTGGGTGCAAGATTGGAATAGGTCACACAACGAGGAGTAATCCATGATTCGTTTTCAAGGGTACGTCACAGAAGATGGATTCTATGTACTGGACACTGCAACAGGAGCAGTCAAGCTGGTCAAACCAAGTGGTGCTGCCGAGATTTGTACTGCATGGGCTACACACATCTCAGTCGCACCACAAATCAGCACGCATACAGAGTCAAATCTACGACCTCCACAATCGCCAGTGGAACCCGCATACAATTTAGATCCACTAGACATGATGGTCATTTCGTCCTTCCCCTACCCTATTGCAACAACCTACAAAAGTTTCCTGTACGAACCGGATCCAAGACTGCGATGCAAATTACTGGTTGATACCTTCACCAACGTCATCAAAATGTGGGCTCTACAGATCTCAAGTGAGTACCTCACCGCAAAAGATGTCAAGGACACCGCCGTCAATCAAACGCTGAGTCGAGATTTCCAGCGCCCCTTGATTTCAGCTTGGAATTTGATGCTCCATCGATGCATCCCTGTATTGCAAGAAGCTGATGTTGAGTTCTTCTCACCAGAGTTGCCACGCTGCTATGAACGACTGGAGAGCCGTTGCAAAGACAAGTTCAGCGTCAAAAAAAGATACGAGGACAAAGAAGGCAACAGCAAGTTCAAGATCTCCAAACTGGGTAAGATTCAAGCGATGATAAAATATCGCAACTCGCTAGCGCACGGATACAACCAAAGCACACAGCAAGCCGAGAAGGACCTCTCAATTTATGTACCACTCCTGAAAGAAATCCTTGATGCCGCAAAGTTCATGACCAGCACCCCACTGTGTATGATTCAAAAGGAAGATGGAGCGTACAAAACCGTTCGATTGATGGGCTTAACTCCAGCACCAGAAGATATGGATATCCCAGCTCTAGACTTGGATCCGGACACATCTCCTGTATTCTTATACAATCCCTCAACTAGACGTGTGCTTCCTTTGTTCTCATTCTTTGATGTTGAACAAACTGAAACCGACGGGATTGGGTTAAACCAAGACGTATTTCTATTTGAAGGAAGAACCAAGAAATCGGTCATCTATCTATCGACACAGGGCGAGCACCTAGAAAAGCAAAGTAAGTATCACTACTGGGTTGAACTCCTGTCTAAAAAGGCACTCGAAGTCAAACTCATCAATCCAGACAAACTGGATTTGGAAATGCTTCATGCCGCCTGTACACGCATCAACAATCGAACTCTTACCAAGTTCCAAACATCCGGTCGCTTCATTCCGAAAGTCAGTCACTTTCGCACTGACTTCCACAGTCTGATGCAGCAATTCGTAGCTGGCGAGTTTCAGCTGTTTCTACTCACGGGGGACAATGGGGTCGGTAAAACGAACTATCTGTCTCAACTGGTCAAACGAAGTCAGAACATTTCACTGTACTATTCAGCCAATGAGTTCCGAAATACAGACCTAGGCTCCAAGATTCTTCGAGACATGGGCTTCCGAAGCATGTATCTGGAAGACTTCCTCGCCAATTCAAATGAGCATTTTACAAAGGCAGAACGCAAATTCTTTCTGGTGATTGATGCACTCGGTTCATTCAATGGTGCATTACCAGAACTGATCGTCGCCATCAATCAACTGATAGAACAAACAGAAGATTACCCTTGGTTCCGGATTGTTGTGTCTATTCGCAGTGCGGCATACGAGAGATGCAGTACAAAAATACAGTCCCGATCTTCTCAGGCACTCTTTACAATGGAAGACCCACTCAAACCCGGTGAACGGACCCACGAAATTCGGATGCTTGACTTTCCTGCCTCGATGGTGTCAGAGTGCTACGACAAGTACAGGAACTACCGATACGTAGATCCCGAAGACGAAGAAGACCCTGGAGTATACGTCTACCGACCTCGAACTCCCTTCTCCGATTTGGACTCCAATGGCAGTACGGTAGAACTTCTCAGACAACCTCTGATTATGAAATTGATCATGAGCACGTTCCATCGACGAGAGCTGCCAAGTACGTTGACCGATGACGAAATCATGCAGATCTTTATGGAACAAGTCGTGGTTGAATCTCAAAACCCAGGTCAGGGATACCCCAATCGAAAACGCTTCTTAGTCGCTCTAGCAAGGCAATTGTTTTCACTTGAATCTGAATCTGTAAAAGTGGAATCGTTGTATGATATCCCGGTACTTGAAAAGGAAATCCGCAATCGAAATGCCGACAGTGCCTATGTTCAGTTGATTGACATGGGATTGATTCAAGAAGGTTGGCATGAAGAAGAGGCATTTGTATCCTTTGCAATGGACGAATTGCTTTCCTATCTTTTGGCTCAGATTCTAGAGCCCAAAATCAGTTCGGCTGATGATGTTTTGCAATGGAGTGAAAAGGCACAGCACTTCACCCCAATTATTGATGCTGTTCGCATCGTCCTTCAACGTACCATTCGAGATGGTCGAGAGCACTTGTACCTAGACACGCTAGACCTAATTGACGTAACAGAAGGTCAAATGGAACCGTCCAGCCTACTTATCATGCAACAATGTGTCCGTGTGATGTACAACCTGTGCATCAACAATGATCCAAATCTGAACAAACTGCTGGAGCGACTCGAAGCAAACCCATCGTGGGGAGATTTATTGCTCATCCAACAGTTGATTGAACTCTGTCTAGTCAATGGAGTATTGGACTACATGGATATCTTATTGGAGACCGCCGAACGAGAAGGTACCGCTCTCGGAGGAGATGCTGAAATTGTGGCGTTACGACTCCAACTCAAGTCATTTTTCAAAATGGGTAAATACAAAATTGCCTCAGATTTATTTGCCTCCCGTATGAATCTTGGTATTGGAAGAGACGATGCGCTATGGGCTGACATTCTCTACTTCGCAATTAGAGTAAACAAAAGCATCGGACGTATTGATACGGCCATCGATCTGTACGAACGAGTCATCGGATTTGACACTCTAACTGTGCTCTTACGATCAGAACTGATGTGGCAAATGGGACTCATTCATTTTGAACAAGATCGTCCTGAAGTAGCGGAAATGCTACTGCTGCAGGCTGTCGAAGTGACAGAACGACACGATTTAATTGAATGTCACATGAAACTATTGAATGCGCTAGCGCGAATCCAAATCGCAACTAGAAGGGTCGAAACGGGCATTGAAACCTTACGGACGGTAATACAGATCACCAAAAAACTGGGGGATACAGTAACCGAGCTGTCGGCTCAAAACTCATTGGCCGTCACATTACGCAGTATCGGACAATTTGACCAAGCGATTGAAGGTCTGTTTAACTCTTTGGGTATTGCAGAACAGCTGGGACGTAAAGTCAGTCAGGCCATTGCGTACACCAACATCGGAGTCCTCTTCTGGATGTTGAATGATGAGCGTGCCGCTTCGCATCAACAACGGTCCCTGCAGATTTTCCAAGAGAACTCATTCATCCGAGGCATTGGGTACTGTCTATATCGAATGATGATCATGTCACACGGTGACTCTAAAACCGTCAACACACTCTCTGCGGAACTGGAACAGTTATCTGAAAGCCTTTCCTATTCTAAGTTGCCTATTTGGTTGTCCGGTTCTCAGCTCCTGTGTTCACTCGAAGATGGTGACTCAGAGGTCATCTGGAATCAGGTGCAATCTTTGAAAGAAACACGGTCTGCAGTCAATCTTGAAAACATCCACGTCGAGGATGGTCCTGTGTTCCCTTGGCTGTACGCTGCTCAGTACATGCAACGACAAGGTCATCTCACTAGACTGAGTGAAACCCTTTCCATGATCGATACAGAACTGAATGGACGGCACTTCCACAAACGTGAAGAACTCGAACGATTGCGGGAATATATTTTGTAATCACAAAGCGGATCTGACAATGCTCAAAACCTGACATGTCTTTCAACACCCCCTAACAACTTCAGTTCCTTTCCATGGTTCAACCTTCAACGTTCATTACTGCAAATACACTCTGACCACTAACCAAATTATTTTCAGTATCACATCACTAATTTGATAAATTAAGTATAATAACAAAGCAAATAATTGGAGAGGTCAATGATACGGTTCATCTTGCAGCCGAAACAATCCATCGGATGTCTTAGACAATTCCGATTGTGAAGATAACAATGGTACCATCTTCCCTTCGGCTCCAGAACTCTGCGATGGTTTGGTAAATGACTGTAATGGTAGTCTAGCATCCAATGAAATCGACGATGACGGCGATGGATATGTAGAGTGTACCATTGATGGTGGTGGTTGGGATGGGTCTACCATTACGGGTGGAGAGGATTGTAATGACTCACAATTTGATATTAACCCAGGTGCCACAGAGGAATGTTTCGATCAAATTGATTCAGATTGCGATGGACAACTCGATAGCAACTCTTGTACATTGGAATTGATCATTTCCGGAGATACAACAAACTACGATGTATATTCTGAGGCAGGTTCACCAAATACTCCATTGGACATCTCGGTGATCGTTAACTCCGGCATCACTGTATACTCGACAGATACTGGTATACCTGCATTCACAACTGGCTCCCTACCCTCAGGCTCTCAAGTAACCATCACCAATAACGGTACCATTCATGGAGCAGGAGGCAATGGTTCCTGTGGTGGTGGTGCTGGTGGCGATGCCATCCAAGTGACAGTCAACACTTCAATCAACAACGCAAGTGGCGCCATATACGGTGGTGGCGGTGGTGGCAACGGAGACGACCCTGCCG
>CALDQI010000961.1:0-5300 GCA_937911635.1 uncultured Pseudomonadota bacterium
AGTTCCCGTTGAAAATGAGCAGAGAATGGAAGAGCAAGTCGATTGGTGACACCAGATATTTCCGGATCGTCTTCTCCTAGGAAATGAAAACCTGCAGTTGTAGAGGCTTGGTGACAACCGAGACAGCTGCTGTTGTTCAGTCGATCGATGATAGCAGCCTTGGAGTTTACCCATTTGAGTTCTCCGTTGGGCTGCTTGAGCGTACTCAATGTCTCTTCATCAAAGATGGCATCAAACGGTTTGTTGGCACGTCGATGTATACCCAGTGTAGAGTATGATATGGCTTCAGTAGCTAGAAACTGTTCAGGGATAAGGTGTGTTCCGTTGTCTATGTTCTCGATGTTCAAGTTTGTCCAGTCGACAAATGATTGTCTTAGCATCTCGTCCTTTCTTAGCGCTTGTACATTTGGAGTATTTTCGAGTGGGATTTCGACCATCGTCGATTCATCATTCATTTCGTTTAGACCATAGACGCGAAGTAGATACAGAGCCTGTCCAGCAAACTCAGTGTCTAGACCGGACGGAAAACGAACGATCTGCGCATTCAGTTCCAGCTGCTTGAACCGTAGGTTGTCTAGATTGAGTGCCGAATCAAGTAGCCAAGATTCATCCGAAGCATCCTTAGGTTTCACCCATTGACCGGCTACAGATACACAGTCCGTTGACGTCGGTTCCATAACCACATTTAGCGTGAGTGGCAGTCGTGAACTGGCTCCGGAATCATTTTTATAGGCCAGTCTATATACAAATCGAATTTCTCCGCAGGTTCCATAGAAGTCCTTTTTGTCCAACCGATTGATCACTCCGATCAATTGGAAGAATGAGATGTCGGATTCAAACCATCGATTGTCCAATCTTCGTCCTACATTGCCAGCCGGATACTTGAGGGCATCCTTGAGCTCGATGACCAAATCCCGTTGTATCTCGGTGCTGATCGCATCGATGCGATTTTGAACGTGTTCTGCAATCTGTCGGTATCCTTGATGATTGTTATACAGCCATTTTGTGAAGAGTATTTCTGTCTCGACGGTATTCCAACCTTTTGATGGGAGCAACTGAGCGAATGAATGAGTGGATTCCAACCTTTTGAGCGTTTCGATGTCTTGAATGGAAACGGTCACATTTTCAGGGGAGGCAATCCGATGGTTTGTACTTTTAGGGGCTGAATTCAATATTGATGAATCAGAAGGTACAGAGGATTCAACAGAGGAAGTATTCCCCATAGAAATAGATTCAGTCATGTCTGGTTCATTCGAACAAGCAAACAAAAATGGGACCATCATCCAGCGCATGTATTCAATGTATCATGCTAGGGTGGTGGTCCCACATCATTCTTGGAGTTTGAGTTATTTCAGTAACGTTGCTCCAGTTTCTGTCCGGATGATCTTACCATCTTGCAGGGTATGAACAGCCAGTACAGCCTCACGAGAGCCATCAGGAAACGTCATGAATGAATGTTCTACCAAGATGGTGTCATTTTCATAGATACAACGGTGGTTTTCTTGTTTGACGGCTCCGGTAGCGAACATCTTTTCGATCATGGAAACAATCTCGGTTTTGTTCATGCTACTAGCAGTTTGGTGACGAATGAATTGGAAATCCTCATGATACAGAGCACCATATTGCTTGGCATCTTCAGACTCAATAGCGGATTGAAATTTTGTGAATAGGGACATGTGTTCTCCTGTTGGTTTGGTAGAGTTACAACTGTTTTGAGAAGTGTTGTAATTGATTCAGAGTACTGGTGATACTGTGGTTAGTCTTTGGTGGCATTCTTTTCGAATGTCAATGTAGTCATTTTGACTCTAGATTTGTTTGTTTATATATTGACTTTAGTACTAATCCGATAATTATTCTTGGCAATGTTTATGAATAAATTGCTGTGGATGTTGTACAAATAGTACAGCTGACATCCCAATGCAAATTCAATAGACATAGACAATTAATGGTTATAACCTGACAGACTATATTAGAATTTAAGGTGTCAGTCATATCAAGTCGTTGATGCGTTTTAATTTGGGAGAGAGTGTGTTTGTTGTATTGTTATTGTTGCTTGGAACAATCGTTCGAGCAGAAGAATCTAACGGTGAGAAGTCTCCATTGAGGATCAACCTCAACGTTGGTGGAATGACCGTTCAGGGAAACCTGACGCAGTATCAAGTCAATGGTGGAGGATTGATTAGTTATGATGGCAAAGTGTATGGTAGTGATACCGTCATAAATGGCTATCGGATGTGGGCACAGTTTCCAGGGAGTGATGAACTCACCAAAATAGGGGATGATTTGAATATAGCAGAGATCCCATACTATTATGTGCGCCCAAAAGTGTACGTGCAAGGCTTTGCCAATTATTCGACCAGTCAATTGCATCAGATCGACGATCGATATTTGGGTGGTGCGTCGATTGGATACACTCCAGTTCGAGAAAAAATGAAATTGTTCCGCGCATCTCTTGGCGCATTTTGGGAACAGACAACCTTTCCATCCGAGACATTCAATCAAGATGTAGAGCATGAAAATGGTGTTCGTTCTATTCCTAGAATAGGGGTCATTAGCAATGGATGGTATCGTGTTCCCAATAATAAAAGGTTATCGCTGAACTATTTGGCTTGGTTCTATGTCAACCCGTTGAATCTAGACGATTATCGATATCGAATCAACACCCAGTTCAATGTGAATCTAACTCCTGTCGTACAACTGCGATTGGCGACTACGTATCAACACAATTCAGTGGTCATGGAGGGTGTGTCAGAATTTGATTTGCGATCCAATGTCGGGTTGGGCTTTTCATTTCCACCGAAAGAGAAACCTAAATCCTAACGGTTCTGCGATGTATACGGTGATAAAGTCTGTCGTACTAATAGGTTCCATCTGATAGACTCAATATTTGAAAGCGCAGCTATATACGGAATCTCTATGTCAGAAAAGTTCGATCAAAATCAGTATCTCAATACCGATCAAGCCAATACGCATCGTCGCTTGAACCCAAATCCCGATCGCAATACACCGGAAGTTGGAGCCGATTTTCAACGGTTAATGGAGACCGGCTATGTCATCATCAAAAACTTGCTGGATGCATCTACCTGCGAACGCATCAGAAATGAAAGTCGTCCGTTGCTTCAACGAACAGGGAGGAACGTATTTGAAGGTCGAAAGACTCAGCGGGTGTATGATGTGCTATCCAAGACAAGAACAGTTGACCGACTCGCTGATCACCCTCGTATTTTGGGTTTGATGGATAGACTGTTTATGCCTGGATTTTTACTCTCTCAGACTCAGATCATCAACATTTTACCTGGCGAAGATCCACAGGCTTTGCACTGTGACGATGCAATGTATCAAATATCTCGTCCAAGGCAGCCCTTAGGTGCAGCAACGATCTGGGCAATTGATGATTTTACCATAGAAAATGGTGCCACGAGAGTTGTTCCTCGTAGTCAACATTGGGGTGAACGTAGACCGACTGAAGATGAGGTTGAATATGCGGTAATGCCTTCGGGCTCAGTAGTCTTCTTTCTCGGGACGGTCTGGCACGGTGGTGGTGCCAATAATACATCGACATCGAGATTGGCAGTGACGCATCAATATTGTGAGGCGTATATGCGGCAACAAGAGAACTATCTATTGGAATTATCCAAGGATACAGTGAGGAAATTGTCCCCTGAGTTGCAGGCTCTTGTAGGATATTCCATTTGTGCTCCCTTTATGGGAATGGTCAATGGGATGCATCCATTGAGAGTGCTCAAAAAAGAAGACTAGTTCGAATCATCATTCGATAATGAATTCAAAAGAGGGCGATTCAGTGATCAGTTCACCCGTGTACATGTCGTAATCGATTAGGCGTACACTCCAGTGAATCGACACAGAGCCATCTTGATGAAAGTCGATGTAATGCTTTCCAGTTCCACCGAGTGGAGAATCGTGATTGCTTTGCTGGGTAACGGAAAGGGGCTCTGTAGGTCTATCAATTTTGACACCATAATAGAGGTCCTCCGCATCGTGAGATCCTGACCAATAGGTCTTTGGTATGGCACCTGATCCAGCGTACATAAACAGCTCACCAGAGAAGTTCCATTCCTCTAATTGTTCGGGCATAAACTCAATCAGAGTCCACTCTTCTGGAGCATGTACGGTAACGATATCATCATCTTCTGTTGCATACGCAGGAAGAGTTGTAGGTTCATTGGGTATGGACATTTCCCAAGCAGGATCTCCGAATAGCACCTCAATATCCAATGAGTATCGTAAAGCCGAAGAGTTGTTATCATCCAACCAATGGACAATTGTATCGTTGATACCAGATTGGAATGCTTGACCAGCGGTTTCACCACTCAGCATATGGTTCCACATTGATACTTCAATGATGGTGTTGTGGGCAATGGCATTTCTTGATGCCCCGACGAAGGCAACTGCACCCAGTCCAAGCATGTGATCGACAATGCTTCTTTGATCGGCACTCAGTAAATCCATCCCACCGACACTACAGCCTCTAGATACCACGATGGCTGGAGCGAATAACGTGGGTGTACCGAGTTCAAATGCATGACCGAGAACCTGACAATAGGAGTGGTCTTTGTGCAATATGGCGCCTACTTCTAAGGATTCTTTGGCAGAGATCTCTTGTTCACTGAGGTGTTCTGGGACATCATAGCCAACGTTCAGCATGATGGGTCGCAGTTCATCGAATCCCCATAGACCACTCTCTACGAATCGATGTTCCCAATCACCGTTTTGCATTTGTTCATACGTGCTTGTCCGAGTTGCTAAATTGCTGAGTTCCGAAAAGGTATCTCCGACAATTCGACCGATGGCGATATCCAAGAAGGGGTCGTCATCGACTTCACCATAGGGCAAGTCCGATACCGGATGTTCATTTATTGGATTGTCGAAGATTGATGGTTTTCGAGTGAGTGGTAGAGCATCGTGTGCACCTACAATAGCAAGAAATTCAGGATGGTATCCCATGTGGTCATACAGTGCATTGAGCTGTTCGACGACTGGATGTGTTTGGTCATCCATCAAAGTTTCGGTGGGCATCTCCAATGATACTGGTATGGTCAGACCAGTCCGTTTGGCTGAAAAGATGGGTGCCACCAATGAAGCCTTTTGGGATCGACCACTGAATCGGTCGTTGGAATTGGTGACCGCGAGATATTCAGGTCGAATGTTTTGTTCGGCTAGCCAGTCAATTACCATTTCAGTATCGTGTAACCCTACAGACTCCACAGGTAATTCCAGAGAGCCATCAAGACTGATTGCGAGGGATGTTGTTGTCTCTAATGCAGACAGTACGTTGGTGA
>CALDQI010000962.1:0-3977 GCA_937911635.1 uncultured Pseudomonadota bacterium
TCTCCACGTCCTTTTATATCCTTTGCATCTCTTTCTTTTTTATCAATATCTTGCCGCTTCGTATGGGTGAGATTATGCGTCCCGTATTGCTGCTCGACAAAGAAGAGATGCCGATGGGATCAGGATTAGCAGTCGTATTTGTCGAACGAATCATTGATTTAATCTCTGCGATGGTGATGGCAGTTTTGGTTATAGCACTTGCCGACATTCCCATTTTGGAAGGGTCCGCGATAGCCGACATACGATCCAGATCGATTTGGCTCTTACCATTGTTGTTTACCGGACTCTTTGTACCTATATTTGCAACGGGCTTCTTTCGTACACTGATCAATCAAACGTGGATGCCAGACAAGATATTGGGACTCATCAATCCATTTTTACATCAACTAGACACCTTGCGAACAACGAAGCAATTGGGCTGGGTGCTACTTGAAACGGTTGTCATCTGGATCATATCCACTGCAATGTACGGTCTCGCAGCAGAGGCTTTCGGAATCTCTGGAATCGGATTCTTGGAGGGGATGGGGATCCTCGCCTTTACGATGATCGGCATGGCGGCACCAAGCGCTCCAGGATTTGCGGGAACCTACGAAGCCTCCTATGTTGGTGGACTGGTATTTTTCGGTTCAACAGATGCCGGTGCCAACTTCGCTACCGCACTCTGCTTTCACTGGTGGATTTTCATCGTACAATCCGCTTCGGCAATCATTTGGATGGTCGTAGATGGAACCTCTTTTGGCGACTTGTGGAAGAAATTGAATGCAAAGAGAACTTCATCTAAAGAATAAACGCTTTACGATCGATGGTCCCGTTGCAGTCGCAGTGCATAAATGGGCTCATCTCGCTCAATAAATTTGCTCTCGTAATTGGTGGTGATATCTTCAGTGGGATCCCACGGAAAACCATTTCGATGGGCATCTCTCGCCACGCCGAGAACCGTATACGGTAGATCTTCAATCACCTTCAGCATCGTATCAACATGGGTCTCAAAATCTGTTTTGATCCGCCATTCTGCTCCATCCGCCATCGCCCACGCCATCCAGCTCGCGAAGGGTTTCGCCAAAATTCGTTTGTGCGCTTGTCGTCTTTTGGTCCAAGGATCGGGATGATTGCAATAGACAGCAGCAAGACTGCCTTCTTCAAACAAATCGTCTAAGCACCAATTGTCATATCGAAGAATACGTGCATTTTGGACTCCCGCTTCCTCCAGTTTTTTGGCAACCATGATGACTCGCTTGTATCGGATTTCAATGCCGAGCCAGTTGTGATCGGGATTTTTATGAGCCATCCCCTCCAAAAAGAATCCATTCCCACTGCCAATTTCCAGACTCATAGGTGCTTGACGACCGAAGCACTCCGTCCACTTTCCTTTATACTGCTTGGCATCACGACCAACAACCACTGGCAAGCCATGTCCAAAGTATTCTTTCACATAGGGATTGAGTTCCGCGTTGTACATCTCTTCTGGAAATGGGTCCCAAAAATCTAATCGGCGGGCCACAATGGGCTGGGGGTGGGGATTGTCCTTCAACGGTCTAGGCATGACTATCTTTCCTACTGTACACTCTTTGACAGACTGGGTTTACGGTTGCGGAGTGGGTTTGATATTCTGTTTCCAAAAGGCACCTTCATCGGTGATTTCTCGCTTCCAGATGGGGACATCTCTTTTTAAGGCTTCGAGAACAAATCTTGACGCATCATAGCTCGCCCCTCTGTGGGGAGTCGCGACGGCGATGACGACACTGATCTCATTTGGCAGTACTGTGCCGACTCGATGAACAATCGCCACCCTTGCTTGAAACTGTTCCATCGCTTCGTTGGCAATCTCCTGCATTCGACGAGTCGCCATTGCTGGATAGGCTTCATACTCAAGATACCGCACGGTTTGTCCTTTATATACCCCTCGAACCCTGCCGACAAAAAGCAAATCAGCACCACAGTCTGGATGGGCAACAGCCTTTTCCACGTCTTCAATCGAGATATCTCCATCCGATAGTGCAATCATCATCCACCACCCATCGGAGGCAAAAATGCAATCTCGTCACCATCTGAAATCAAAGTGTCAGCACTGACATACTCAGCATCAATGGCAAAACGGATTCCAACTGGGGACATATTGAAAATCTGACTGAACAATACCCCTACAGACACGGATTGTTCAAGACGCATTCCTTCTTCTGAAACGCCTCTAGTTTCTCGCAAATGGGCGAAGTATAAAATCGTGATGGAAATCATTTGGGTTGCATCTCACAGTTCGGATGGGTACACTGATCATAGCCCGTTTCATGGGTCTGATCACCCTATACAGACATCAAATTTGGATTCTATATATGTTCTCCTGCACTTCTGTTGTGCTTCTATTGTCCATACTTGGCTTTGGCTGTGACGATGAGCCCATTCTACAAGCCATCGAGACACCGACGCTGTTGGATGAAATTCCTTCCGCAGAAGAGCGCATCGCCACCAAAGACATCGTAGAATATCAAAAGAAAGACGGTGTGTATGTAGACGTTCGGTATCTGGGAGGACGCAGCTGGCTCGACGCACAGCCTACACTTTCGGATCAACTCGGAGATTTACAGGACAGTCTAGAATTGCCAATGCGTCAAGGCACTAGATACATCTACGACAAGGGATCTGTCTACATTTATGAAGACCAAGTGTACCGTATCGATTTACCCCTTCCAGAGGAACTTCGGCGTTCTCAGGTTCTCCAGATCCTTGGTTTTCCAGAACAAGTGGACAAATATCTCATCACTCACCGTGAGTATGTACTGGAAAACGAATGGGAATTTCGGCGAATTCGCATGAAACGTGTCGGAACTGAGAATGAACTGGTCAAAGAAGTCTCTGCTTGGAAGTTTTCACCGCAGGAATTATAGGTTTCAAATACAGAGTCTTTGGTAAAACACTGTATACTCTTTGGCATAGAATATATGTCAAACCGGAGTATTCATGTCCAATCACATTGCCAAAATCGAAAGTTTATTACTGAGCGACGACTTTTCCTTTGTTATTCAAGGATTTGAACTACTCAAAACTCTCCCCTCTATCGATTTTTCTGCATTCTCCTTTGCTGTTCGTTGGGTCGACAACTACCAGTACAGTCATTTCGGTCTCTCGAAAGAATGTGTGCATGCCCGATATGTTGCTTGTGCACTGTACGGTATGCGGCTCGCTCAAGATTCTTCATTCACACCCAAAGAACCCACGACGCGAATGCATTTCACAGGGCCAATACCACCTGAAATCGGCGCTTTTAAAGACTTAGACGAGCTGAACATCGTCTTAGATTATGGCACCAACATTCCAGAGTTAACCATCCCCAGTGAAATCGCAGACCTACCAAAATTACGAGAACTCCATATCACCTCCAGAGACGCCATCCTACGGTTACCCGAGAACATCGGATCATGTCCCTCACTGAAGACCATCCGTTTGGATAGCAATACATCCATAGAGTTGCCACATTCATTCGGAAACCTGTCCACGTTGGAAAGTCTCACCCTCAAGCAACTCAAAGGGTCCAAGATATCTTTCGATGGCTTAACGAGTTTACAATCACTTTCCATAGGCGATTACCATTCAGGGATGGACAGCTCCGCGCTACCAAACTTGTTTACCCAACCGCATCCGAGTCTCAAGGATATCTCACTCTACGACACCAATGACACACTTGCTTCGTGGATGAAATACCTACCATTAAGCGAACTCAGTTTGGAATACCCAAAGGTGCAAACCTCCAACTTTCCACCAAATGTATTTCCAAATCTAGAAAAACTATTTTTCAAAGGTGCCGGACTCTATACACTCGACGATACCTTTTTGACCTACCCCAAGTTGAAAAAACTAGAGGTCAACACGACAGGAACCCACATCATCATTCCAAAATCCTATAAACATGTCGATTTTGAGGTCGAAATTCAAACCGACAACGTGATCGCGCCACTCGATGTTGCCTATTCAAAATCATTTAC
>CALDQI010000963.1:0-2991 GCA_937911635.1 uncultured Pseudomonadota bacterium
GACCAAACACCGGCACATCGATATCCCAACCAATCGCCTGCGCACGACTCTCCAACGACTGTGCCTGATTCCACTGAAAACCAACAAAGCCCAACACGATAGCCGTCACACTTCCGATTGCCAGTTTGATGTTTCGACGACGAGACAAAATGGCGTTTGTGGTCTGTCGATAGGCTTCAACTTTTCGCTCTGTGTACGGTGGATTAGGAACCTTTGAATAATGACCTAAAGCATATACACTTTGAAACAAACATTCGACCTCTTTGTGCCATTCCATTTGTTGGATTACTTGGCGCTTGTATTCATCAACATTCAACTGTGTTGTCGGTAAAATAAGTGGCTGTAGACCCCATTCCTCACCAGAATCAATCTTAAAACTTCGCTGCACCTCGACTCGTTCTTTCAAATCATCGACCATCTCAGGTGTATACGGTGGTTCAGGCATCTCCAAATCCCAACCAATGCTCTTTGCAAGACTCACCTGTTCTCGGACATCTGCCTCTACTCGAACACTGGGCATTTGTGCTTCGACACCCGCTATCTTCTCGGCGGTCAGTGGATACTCGGGCAATCTTAAAGTACCGCCAAGTGCCTCCGCTTCAGCCCGGAGTTTACCAAGTTGTTCGGACAATCGTTGTTGCTCAGCGAGTTGTTCGGCAAAGGTACTAACACTCTCGGCTTCGACTCGACCACTTTGCGATACATCCCAACCCAGTTGATTGGCTGTATCGAGCATTGTTTCCATTTGTTCGGCGTATTCTGCGTAAGTCGCAATCTCCCCTCGGCGGTGGTTGACTTGCTCTGCTGTATACGGTCGAGTCCAGGTCACTTCTTCGAGGTTCAGACTTCGACCTATCGACTCCATCTCTTGAACTTGCTGATACAGTCCAACCTGCTCGGATACTTGGTCTCTGTACGAGTTCACTTGATTCGTAGTCAACACCCCAGACGGAGCGTTCAAGGTCACATCCGTCTTGGATAGCTTGCGCTTCAAATCTCCAACATCACCATGCAAACGTTCTTGTTCTCGAACCTTTCTTTCATACCCAACAACATCCGACTCACTCAACGTGCCACTGGGTGGGTCTATGTGTGCATCTAGCTTCACCAATCGCGATACCAATGACTGTACTGTTGACTGAAACAAGGCTTGACGTTCTTCTTCCGCCTTACTTGCGGCATCCCCTGCACCAACCGTCTTCCAAAACTCGGCTATCAAGGCATAGTCTGCTGGACGGTCGGCAAGGTTGTCCAATCGAGCACCAGCGTCCTTGAGTGGATTTCGAAGTCCGTATACATTGACTTGTTCTTGTAAGGTTTCGATGGCTGATGTAAGATTGGAAGACTGTTTTTGATTGGCTCGTGTCAAAGACGTATCTGCACTGTTCCAATCTTCAAACAACGATACATGGGCACAAGCCAGCCCCTGCCAGTCTTCAGAACTCTTACAGTCCTCTTCGATGGCAAACATGCTTCGGCGTACACTACTCACATCAAGTTGCAACCATCGTTTATGTCTGGCTATTTCTAATCTATCGACTATCGAAGACGCGTCCAATCCTTCTATCAAATCAGCTGCCGACTTCGAATCTTTCATCGCTGTTTGATAGGTATGTGCCAACGTTAGATTGTCTTCCAAACCCTGCAAGTTGTCAGAGGCGTAATACAATCTACGCTGTACAGTATTGTCGGACAATTCCGAACGCTTTGCCAACATCGCCAGTTGAGACTCAATAGTTGAACCTTGCTTGGACAAACCTGAGAGTTTGGTGTCCGAACCACTCAAGATATCCTTGACCACCGGTTTGAGTTTCGATGACAGATAGTCCAATACCCCGACTTCAGCCAGGGCAAAGGGATTTGACTGCATCAGCACCTTGCCACCCTTCAACGTCAAACTCGGCGTGAGTACGCCCTGTGGGAGCAGGTTTGCCACATCCATGGTTTGTTCTTTACCATTCACCAAAACCAAACTGGGATGGACAGAGTCTAAGGGCAACGACGGTGGATACCAAGGTTTATGATCCAATGCTTTTTCGAGTTCACCGATAAACTCCACCACTGTTCGAAACCTGTCATCAATCGACACAGCACAAGCCTTAGCAAGTACCTGAGCGACTTTACCAGGTAAGTATCCAAAGTCACGAGAACCACTTCGATGCCACTCTTGAACTTCTTCGGCCCTTTTTAATGCAAAGGGAAATCGACCCGACAGCAGTTGTCCCGTCATCATACCAAGTGCGTAAATGTCCGTTCGTACATCACATTGACCACCATCCATCTGCTCGGGAGGTGCGTAGAACAACGTTCCAGAACCACTGTGTCCACCCCGTTGTTCTTTTAAACTCGACGAGATTCCAAAGTCTGCTAACTTTGCTGTTTTATCGTTCAGCAGCACATTTTCAGGTTTGAGATCCAAATGGATATACCCATCTTCGTGCATCACTGTCAGCGCCGATGCAATTGATTGAACAACCGACAACACGTCTTTGGCTGCCACTTGTCCACCGTGACTGTCGAGCCACTCTTTGGCATCTCGGTCCATCAGTTCCATGACGACAAAAGGTTGTACCGACTCTACTTCCAAATGACGAATCTGCAGAAAACTCGGATGATTCCATCTCAAACCACGAGCCACTTCATCTTTGAGACTTTGAATGTAGGCTAGATCATTTTTGACGTGGTTTCGAAGCACTTTCACCGCTACATCAGCACCAGTATGGATATCAACGGCTTTATAGACCACACCCATCCCACCTTTACCAAGCAGTTTTAGGATGGAGTATCGATTGTTGAACAGCGTACCACTCGACAAGGTTTCAATGTTGGCATCGGTCAGTGTCACAGCCTGCCCCATCATCGTCACACCACTGAGAGTGTCATTGCCCGCATCCATGTCATAGTCTGGTACAAACTGTGTACCACCCGCTAAGGTATCACTCGACAGTGGATCACTGGCTAGTTCATCTATCTGCGCCTCAGGTACAAACT
>CALDQI010000964.1:0-2881 GCA_937911635.1 uncultured Pseudomonadota bacterium
ATGGAGAGCCCAAATATGTAGACCGCATCAAGCAACTCATCACCATCAAAGACGATGGAACGTTTCGACTGAACATGAAGCACTTCTCTTTTGATTACGGTCTGCGAATGTACAAACCATCCTTTGAAAAGGTCATGGGAGCACCCACTCGCAAAATGGAAGATGGCAATCTCGAACAGTACCACAAAGATGTCGCTCGGTCTCTGCAAGAAGTCGTCAATGAAATCATGGTGAAACTCGCCACTCATATTGTTGAAACTACTGGTCAAACCAAGTTGTGTATGGCTGGTGGTGTGGCACTGAACTGCGTTGCAAACGGGCACATTCTGCGCGAGAGCCCAGTGGAAGAACTCTTTGTTCAACCCGCCGCAGGGGACAATGGAGGATCGATGGGAGCAGCACTGTGGCTGTGGCATCAAGTCCTCAATAAAAAGCGTGAATGGAAGATGACCACGCCCTACTTGGGACCAGAGTATTCCGCCGATGAGATGCGGCGCGTCCTCGATGGATATGGTGCAGTGTATCATCAAATGGACAAACAAAAGATCATGAAAGAGGCAGTTCGACTCCTCGCAGACGCACAAGTGGTTGGTCTGCATCAGGGACGGATGGAATGGGGTCCACGTGCCTTAGGACACCGGTCTATCTTGGGCGATCCCAGACACCCAGAGATGCGTGAAATCATCAACGCCAAGATCAAGATGCGGGAAGGATTCCGTCCGTTCGCTCCAACTGTGTTGGAAGAAGACTGTACGGATTATTTTCAACTCGATTGTCCCTCTCCGTATATGCTGTTGGTCGCCCCTGTTCGAGATGACATCCCTCCCCTTCCCTCGATCACCCACGTTGACGGCTCTGCAAGGGTTCAGACCATTCGCAAGGATCAAGACCCGTTTTATTATGATTTAATTCAAACCATGAAGGCAACCACCGGATGTAGTGTTCTCATCAACACTTCGATGAACGTTCGGGGAGAACCGATTGTCAATACACCTGACGACACCTATCGTTGCTTCATGAGAACCCACATGGATGCTCTGATTATGGGTCCGTTCTTGCTCTACAAATCAGAACAGCCTGACCTAGACTTGAAAAGCGCCAAAGATGAATTTGGATTGGACTAAGCATGGCACTCTATGAACATACACAACCGGGAACCGTTCTACGGTGGATACTGGGTCTGATCATTGTAGCCTCCTTGATTTCTACATTCGTGTTTGGAACCAAGGACGTCAAAACTGTCACGTTCTTTGTACTTCCACTTCTCTCGGGAATTCTCGCGTTGTTTTGGTCTCTGACCATTACCGTTACTGAAACGCATTTGAGCCACGTCTTCAACCTTAATTTTTGGAATCGCAGCTACGCCTTTACCGATATTGAACGTGTGACAAAGGTTAAGAACTCGTGGTTGTATGGATACGGCATGCGGTATATCGGAACGGGATGGCTCTACAATGTCTCCGGAACCGATGCCATCTTGATAGAATTCAAAGACGGAAAGTTAATCCGACTGGGTACAGACGATCAAGAAAACCTCTACGATATTTTGTCTCAACAACTCGAAGAGTAGCGTTTACCTCACCATGTTCCCAAACGAAGGTTAACGAATGTGGAGGCAACGCATGAAACTCAAAATATTATCGATTGGCATCGCAGTCATATTAGGCATCGCCCTCGCAGGATATGGTTCCTTCCAATTTGCCATCTACAAACACAACCGTGAAAAATTGAATGACATGGGTACAAACCAAGCCACGTTTGAAACCTTCATCAAACGAGTCCACAAAGAAACACCCTACACCGTGTACATTACAAGCGGATACCGTTCCACCAAACACCAAAAACGACTCTATCAGCAAAACAAAAAGAATGCCAAACCGGGGAGCAGTCCACACGAGTACAAACGAGCCATCGACATCAATCTTCTGTCGATGAAAGGCCACATCCGAAAACGAGACAGCAAAGAGATGTGGATGAAGACCGGTGTACCAAAAATTGCCGCAGAAATGGGGCTACGTTGGGGTGGTGATTTTAAGTATTACCACGATCCCGTCCATTTTGAAGTACGCAAGCGATAGCCAAATTACGAAGCGAGAACACCGACTTCAACACTACAGGTTCGCATGAATGGAATACTGTCACGGACAGGTTCCCCATACCGGACGAGGAAGGGTCCAGCTGGTGGCATGGGTATCAAAACTTATTGGTGTATAAGAGAAGTTCGATACACACCAACCGGATAAGTCTTGATTGAATACATCAGCACCGTTGAACATGCGATGCATATCAATAACATTAGAGGTATCCCAACCACCGATGTCTTCATTGAACGAAATTGCATCTGAAAACATCCGTCTCATATCAGTAACGTTAGAGGTATCCCAACCACCGATGTCTTGGTTAAATACATCAGAACCGTTGAACATATATTTCATATCAGTAACATTGGAAGTATCCCAGCCACCGATATTTTCATTGAACGAAGTCGCAACTGAAAACATACTACTCATATCAGTGACATTAGAAGTGTGCCAGCTACCGATATCTTGATTGAAGGAGGTCGCACCCGAAAACATACTACTCATATCAGTGATATTGGAAGTATCCCAACCACCGATGTCTTCATTGAACGAAGTCGCACCCGCAAAAGTCGCACTCATATCAATGACATTAGAGGTATCCCAACTACCAATGTCTTCATTGAACACAACAGCACCGAAGAACATATATTCCATATCAGTAACATTGGAAGTATCCCAACCACCGATGTCTTCATAGAACGAAATCGCACCCGAAAACATACTGCTCATATTAGTGACATTGGAGGTATCCCAACCACCGATGTCTTGATTGAATACATCAGCACCATAGAACATCCAAC
>CALDQI010000965.1:0-8772 GCA_937911635.1 uncultured Pseudomonadota bacterium
GATTTTCTTAATCAATCAATACAAAATAATAATAGATGTGATATATTTTAAGTAGATTATGAAAAAAGAAGATCTTCCAAAAAAAATACCTGTTTTTCCGTTAAGTAACTTTATAATTTTTCCAAAAACAACAGTTCCTTTAAATATCTTTGAACCAAGATATATTGATATGGTTACCGATAGCATGAAATCTGATAAATTTATAGGAATGATACAGCCTAAAAATTTTAATAATAATGAAGATATTCCTGAATTACACAACATTGGTTGTCTTGGTAAAATAACTACATTAAAAAAAACAGAAGATGGTCGTTTTATGATTGAGATAAATGGATTAGCAAGATTTAAAATAGCTAGAGAGATTGCATCTATAAACAAATATAGAGAATGTGAAATTGATTTCAAAGACTTTTACCATGATTTAGATGAAAAAAAAGAAGAATTAAAATTTACTGATCTTGAACTGATATTCAAAGATCTTGAATCGGTAGAAAAGCGCATCAGTCGCTTAGTTAAAGTCGCTCGCTCGGGGGATAAAGTCGCCAAAGCCCATATGGCTATTGCCGAAAAGATGAAAGGGCTGTTGGAAGAAGGAAACCTCGTCAGTTCGCACGAGTGGAGTGAAACAGAGTGGGAAAGCATTTTAGAGGCTCAGCTCATCACCTCTAAGCCGGTACTCTTTGTCTGCAATGTAGACGAAGATGGTCTCGATGAAGACAATGAATTTGTGACCATCGTTCGCTCACATGCCGAAAAACTAGGCAGCGGCGTCGTCAAAGTCTGTGCACAGGCTGAAGCAGAATTGAGTGAACTCGAAGCAGAGGAACGGGTTGAGTTTTTGCAAGACCTAGGCATCGACGAACCTGGATTGGACAAACTGGCACGTGCAACCTACGCACTTCTCGGTCTTCAAACCTACTTCACAGCTGGTGAGAAAGAAATTCGAGCTTGGACCATCAAAGAAGGATTCAAGGCCCCTCAAGCCGCCGGTGTCATCCACACCGACTTTGAACGTGGATTTATCAAGGCAGAGGTCTACAGTATCCAAGATCTAATCAATGTCGGTTCAGAGAAGGGACTGAAAGAGGCTGGTAAACTGCGCATTGAAGGAAAGGAATACATCGTCAAAGATGGTGATGTGATGCATTTCCGATTCAACGTGTAAGAAATCTTATCCAAAGATGTCGTCAACCTTATCCTTTGCGGCCTTTTTGTGTGACTTCTTGATGCTTCCAGCTACGGCTGCTAAGGCTCCAACAAGGATCGCTAAGTCATCAGAGTACCCTACAACTGGTAGGACATCTGGTACAGCATCAATCGGAGAAATGAAGTATCCCAAGGCACCAACGATTGTGGCCTTGGCCCATGTCGGAGTATCTGAGTCATCCCATGTATAATAAAGCACCAATCCCTTTTCAATGAGATCTTTACCCGCTTTAGCAGCCTGTGACTTTACCTTGTCCCAAAAGGAGACGCTGCTAAAATCCTTTTCGTAATCTTTAGGGTTGTCTGAAGACATATTTTTTCCTTGTGTTAAATCGTCTAGGTGAACAGTATAATGATCACCATGTACAAGTGTAGACGATTTTTGTCATGAACCAACGAACAAAATAGATCTCTTGTAACTGTGAACACTTGAAATAGTTATGAAAGAGCGGCCGCTGTACATCAGCAGTATTCTGTAACGTTTTGGGTTTTAGAACCGACTTGACCAGATCTCAAGGATGCAAAACAGCCAAAAAAAACAAAGCCCTCCGATTTAGAGGGCTTTATTTTAAAACCCACGGAGTGGGTAAATGAGGCTCCATCTTTTAGATGGTGGAAACCAACGGAGTTGGTGATGAAGTCACATCACATCTTTAGATGATGACGATGACCAATCATGCTGAACGGAACATCCAACAATTATAATTGTATTATAGATAAGCATTGACGACAATACTATATCAACAATATGTTGCATCAAACATATAGCACTACACTGTCTCAAAGAGTCAATCTATGTCAAAATTGGAGACGACATGCCACAAATAGAGAATATCATTCTACCCGACATTGACTTTAAAGACATCAACAGTGGATGGGGCAAGAATTTTGTTCGACTGGATACGGACTCTGTCTGGAAAAAGATGACCCCTCAATCTAAATCCAGCATTCTGTCTCAAAATACAGTACGTTTGGCTCTAGAGCACTTCAGCAACCACATGAAACAGTCGCACTTTGTCCTTCACAATTTAATTGAACTTAAAACAATGCCCAATGGTTCTCAATATGTCAAAGCATCTGGAGCATTAGAGCAACGCATCCAAAAGTTTTACATGGATACTCAATCCGAAACGAGACAAGGCAGTTATCAAAACCTAGAACTACACAAACGTGAGGCTCGAAGAAGAGGAAACCCAATCAACCTTATTCCCATTCCTCGTGAATCACCTGCCTCCTATCCACGATGGAAAACTAAAGTGGACAGCAAACTGACTCGGCATCGATCCTTGGCTCGAAACATGGCCTCACAGCACAACGTTGAGGAAGTTTGGATGATGTATGGTATTTCAGTTGCCCTTAGAATCATTGAACGACTGTTGTGCCATGGATATGTCATCGTCATTCCAGAAATAGGCCGATTCTTTGTGCGCAACGTCACAAAAAACTTCCCGAGATCAAGGTTTTACTGTGACGTTCGAATCGCCTTCCAAGCTCGCAAGGACTATG
Organism: uncultured Pseudomonadota bacterium; assembly: GCA_937911635.1. Classification (GTDB taxonomy): domain Bacteria; phylum Myxococcota_A; class UBA796; order UBA796; family UBA796; genus CAJWHX01. The sequence continues at coordinate 2,713 of CALDQI010000965.1, forward strand.
GGTTCTCCTACAAGAAACCCACTAAGGAAGTATAGTTTTTACCGAAATCTATTCAACCAATCCGTGAGCCAATCCCCAAACTGTACCTTCATTCCCGCTTGAAGTTCTTCAGATGTATATACTGTTCCGCGCCAAATGACTCCGCCTCGTTCACGACCGAGCCACGTGGAACGCAAAACAACCACTCCCATCATGATATCCCCAAAGAAGAAGGATCCCACTGTATCAATGATGGAAAGTCCCATTGCACTGTTCAAAATCGCTCCAGTTGCAATGGCTCCAATCCATGGAATCATTGACCAAAGAGTCTCTCCTATAGCGAACAGTATCAGTGGAGCAAGCCCCACCCAAATTGCCACGCCTCCAATGAGCATTCCTCTGTGAAAATCGCAGCGAGCCACCTGAGCAAAAGCATTTTTTTCCAGTCCCAAAAACGCCTTCTCAACCGATGGATACCACTCGACTTCAATCGCATCATTGGCAAGTAGAATATGTGATCTCCCCGTCGCATTTTTCATCATCTGTCCCAAAGCCACATCATCCGCAACGTCCATTTTAAACCACTCAAATCCCATCGTGTCTTCAAATGCCACTCGGCGAACCATATTAAAAGCACCGACACCCAAACCTTCTGGGCGATCTTGATCGTTGACATACCATGGTTTTACCGCCAGCAAGATGCCTCTCATGGCAGAGACTATATTAAATCGGGCCCAAATCGAACGCGATGACATCGTTGGAAGCAGAGACAAATGATCTAAGGACTCTTGCTCAGCATACAACACGGCTCTTTTCAAACAATCTTTGGAAAAATGAATATCAGCATCTGAACACAAAAACCATTCGCCACTTGCTTGTTCTGCTGCCACTTTGAGAGCATGAACCTTCCCCAACCAACCTGTTGGTAATTTGTCAATGTGTACCGTCCGAAGTCGAGGATCCTCTGTTGCCAGTGCATCAATAATGGCGCCTGTTTTGTCCTCTGATCGATCGTTTACAACAACCACTTCTAAATTCGGGTACTCTTGTTTTAAAAGAGTCCGAAGGGCCTGTTCAATCGTATCAGCTTCATTGCAAGCCGGAATGAGAACGCTCAGACGAGGCAAGTTCCCCTTCGGTTGGGTACGAGGTGCAACATCTTCAAACTTCGGTACAAACTGTTTTAACAAAAGCGCAAAGAATGGCGAAATACACCATGGAACAATGGCAACCAATGCAAGCAGCTTTATCACCAACACAAAACCCCCAAATCTCTATCAGAACTGTATTCTGTTTGAGACCTGAGGGCTGCGTCAAGTTGACAAGTTCGTTGATTATTAACGTTAATTATTAACAACGAACCTTCACTTTCATTCTATCAGTAACGATTGTTTCTGTTGAATGGTTTGCGTTCTGGACGCGGACGAGCTTCGTTTACACGCAACGGACGTCCTTGGAAGTCTTGCTCGTTTAACCCAGCGATTGCTTGCTGAGCGCCGTCTTCTGTTTCCATCTCAACAAAGGCAAATCCCTTGCTACGATTTGTATCGCGTTCCATGATTACTTTGGCTGATTTCACATCACCAAACTGAGAAAAAAGTTCTGATAAGTCCGCATCGCGAACAGAATATGACAAATTGCCAACATAAATATTTGTGCCCATTATAAAGCCTCTCACTTGAAAAATAAAGAAATGAAGTCGCAAGCAAGGATTTTTTAAACACTTGTATGGAATTCACACTCAATATATGGCAATTCAACCAAGATGTCGACAGATACTGTACTCTTTCTGTATTTTTTTATCTGTAGATGCGAAATGTTGTTGAGAAAATGGAGGCTGATATGTTAAAAGTGACTCATTACAATCGACCACGAGGATAATATGGGACGTAAATCTGCCAAAATCGCAGCCCGAAAAGGCGCTCAAGATAAGCTGAAAAGTCAGGTGTACACAAAAGCACTCTTTGAAGTCACCCGCGCTGTAAAACGCGGAGGAGAGGATCCCGATACAAACTTTCTACTCAGAGTAGCATTGAACAAATGTCGTAAAAACAACGTTCCAAAAGACAACATTCAGCGAGCAATCAAAAAAGGACTCGGGGGTGATGGAGACAATTTTTCAGATGTTGTGTATGAGGGATATGGACCTGGCGGTGTAGCAGTTTTCGTAGAGACATCAACGGACAATGTCACTAGAACAGTCGCCAACATGCGTTTTTACTTCTCACGAAACGGAGGAACCTTAGGACAAACAGGATCATTACAATTCCTGTTTAACCACAAATCGGTCTTTGAAGTGCTTCAGTCTCAGCTGAGCGACCAAGGATTGGATGAAGATGACTTTATGCTAGAAATGATTGATGCAGGGGCCGAAGAGGTAGATCCTGAAGATGAATCGTTCATCATTACTGGTGCAAAAGAGGACTTCGGATCAATACAGGCACAGTTGGAAGAATTGAATATCACTCCAGAAGAAGCAAGTCTTGAACGGATTCCCAACAATCGGAAAGAAATTGATGATGACACCTTTGAACAGGTCATGAAACTGATCGATGTAATTGAAGGCGATGACGATGTTGTCCAAGTCTATCACAACATGGATGTAGAGTGAGCCAATCAACGAAGGAGCACCTTCTACAAACGGCTTCAGCCATGATGAGCGATACTCCCTCGAGTTCAATTTCTCTGAGAGACTTCGCAGAGGCTGCGGAAGTGAGCAAAGCTCTGTTGCTCAAATATTTCGGATCTAGATCAAACTTTTTGATTCAAGTACTGGAATATGAACGATTGAAAATAGAAGACATGTGGTCCGATGTGGATGGAAACACCTCTGTGGAAGATCTTTGTCTCCGCCTATTGACAGCATTTCAAGTCAACCCTCGCTATTTCAAGCTGGTAACTCGATTGACCTTGGAAAATACAGACCCTGATATACAGCGTTGGTTGAAAGAAAGATTCATATACGGTCGAATACAAAAGGTCGTGGAACGCTTACAATCGGCAACGAATGATGACCGTCAATTTAAACACTGGTCTCCAGAAGCCTTTGGGGTATTTGCCATGGTGTGTTCTTTTGCTTTGCCAGTTCTAGGACCAAAAATCATGGAATGGTATGATGTGCCCGAAAAGAAGCGACCACAAGTCGAACAAGAAGTGTTGATGCTCTGTATCAACGCAATGATTACCAATATCGAAGGAAAGTGACCATTCAGTCACCAAATCGCACCAATTGTAAAAAATATGTCAAGAGATTTCTATAACATCGGTATAAATAGTCCTATCGACATTAACAAACGACAAAAAACGTGCTGATACTCATACAAAAACGGGTGGTGACTAGATGGACACCACCCGTTTTTGTACATTATGCATTTTTTTCCTAGACTAATGACATAAGCCTTAGGGCACAATTCTCTAACACTGGAGCTGTTATGTCATTCTTATCTTCTATGTTTCTCTTCTTTACTGCTATCTCGACTTCCAATGCCGATGAATATAGCAACATGGACTCTAATCAACATGGTCTTCGAGTCTCTATGGAGACAAAAGGAAAAGTTAAAGGGGCTTCTCGTCATGGTTTTCGCATGGGATACGGATATGTCAACGCACCAGACAATCACGAACTCCTACAGTCAAACTGGTTGTATTTATTGGGATATGAACTCAATCAAACTCTTTATGGTGGTGACTGGATCAATGTCCTCTTCGTTCAAAACATCTCTGTCGTTGGGGTCAATCAATCACTCTTTATTCCTTCCGGCAATATCTTGATGGGATTTGAGTTCAACGAACGATTTCAAATTGCCAGCGGAATCAACATGGTCCCTTCAGACAACTGGTGTCACATGGTTGTAGCAGCCGGATGGACACCTAAAGTTGGCGATATCAACATCCCATTTCACATCTCTTACGTCCCTGATGTCGACAATCAATGGCGTACGTATTTAACAACTGGCGTCAACTGGTGAGGTGAAACAATGTTGTCTTTTCTATTGTGGACTACAGCCGCTGAAGCTCGCGCATTTGACATGAGTGGAGGCGTTCGGATGGGGTATAGCTATATGCCCAACTCGACATTACGAAGTCCAAACTCTATGACTTTAGGATTTGAGCAGATACACCGGTTGGATTCTGGCGGAAGCCTCAACTTTCTTGTGTTAACCAATGTCTCCATATCCGGAATGAATCAAGGTACTCTGTTTCCAACGGGACATGTCATGATGGGGTATCAGCTATATGATTCTTGGTACGTCGGTGCAGGACCCTTCCTTCGAATTTATGAGGTTGAACCGACACTCGATGCCCAAGTGAATATGATTCTAGGATCAGGCGTTTTGCTTCCGATGGAAGGATTCGATATCCCCATTCAGTTTGGCTATGTCCCAGACTTGGATGACAAATGGATATTCACCATGAGTACAGGCATCCATTATACCTTTTGACGTCAGATTTACGGATGAACCAAGTATCCTGAGATGTGTACACTACCACTCGAACAGGTAATCACTGTACCAGAAGGCACTCTGTATCCCGTCATCAAGGTGGAGTTGCCTGGGAAATCTAAGTATATCGAATTTCCACCGTTAAAATAGACGTACGGAGAGCCGTAGACACCAATAAAGTCTGTGATGATATAGTCACTGTTGCTGGGTATCGTATAGCCTCCACTACTGCAGTTGAAACTTACAATGGGATTGCTTCCTGTACTGATGTTTGGCCCTTGCGGATAGGCAAAGGAAGTTCCAATCGACGAAATAAGAAGAGCTATTGAAGCCATGAAGACTGAAAGAGAAAGAATGATCTTGTGCATGATGTGCTCCTGAATGAACATGTACACATACACTATATCCCTATTGAAAGAGACATTCTCAAAATCAATCATTGACAAACGTTCGCCCGCCAAACCGTGATTAAGAGTGGGTCAAATATCCGGATAGATATACTGTGCCACTGACACAACTCACGATTGAACCAGAAGGAATTTTCCATCCGGTGGTCAAACTTGAGTTGCCGGCAAATCCAATATACATGGCACTAGAACCATTCACATACACACTCGGATAGCTACTCGCTCCGATAAAATCCGTAATGATGAAGTCTTGACCAGTCGGAATGGTATAACCACCATTGTCGCAATAAAAGCTAACAATGGGATTGGATCCCAAACTCACATTGGGTCCTTGCGGGTAGGCAAAAGAGTCCGTTATCGACGAAATAAGAAAAGCTACCGATGCAATGAGTGCAGCGATAGAGAAAATGATTTTGTGCATAAAGCCTCCGATATCAGCATAATCATACTGGAATCGGAGGCCAAAATCTCATCGTTCCGACTATCAACAACAACCACAGGATGGACCATCGGTCATCGGCTGCCCTGCAGTGATTTCTTCAGCGCGCGCTTCGCGAATGGCATTGACCGTCGCAATAAAGCCGATCTCTTGTCCAGCCAACGGATGGTTGACTGTCAACGTTGCTGAAGTACTCGTTAAATCTTTGACATACAAAACAACCGAGGATCCATCTTCTGTATTGAAAGGCACTCCAAGCCCTATGTACAATTGATGGAATGCTGCTCCGAACATGTCTTTTGGGTACGTGACTGGTTCAAAATCTATCTTCTTACCAAAAGCCTCATGTGCAACAGCTTTTCCTTGAATGCAGTCTCCAACTTTGGCACCATCCAAGTAAGCCCGCATTCCTACCAACACGTCATTGATTCCGTGAATGAACTCAAAATCTTTACGATTGTTCACCAATCGACCGTCCTCTGCAAACAACTGATAATCGATTGTAACTACAGATTTTTCTTCAACCAACATATATTCTCCTGTGGAAATTGTTTGTGTGTATCTTAACATTATTTAGAACACGTCCATCGTTTCAGAGCGAAATTGTTGTACATGCAAGTCACTTGCATTAAGTGCAGCAGATATTAGACAATACAAATGCATATATTACATCGGGTTCTAAGACATGAATTCAAAAAAAACCATCCCTGTCAATATTATCGGTGGACCTCTGGGCTCAGGTAAGACAACCACGATCAATCATCTACTGAAGCAAAAACCACCAACAGAATAC
>CALDQI010000966.1:0-6477 GCA_937911635.1 uncultured Pseudomonadota bacterium
TCCCATTTTTTCAGCAGGCTGACGAAGCGCTCATCAAAGACATCGCGGGGCGTTTGAGACCGATCATTTTTACTCCCAATGACGTACTCTTTCTAGAAGGCGATAAAGCGCAATGTATGTACTTTGTCGGAAAAGGGCTCATTGAAATCACTCGTGGTGCGACACATTTGGTCACCATTGGAGATGGCAGCTTTGTTGGAGAGATTGCATTACTGCTGGATCAACCCAGATCCGCTTCGGCAAAATCAGTCGGGTACTCGGATTTGTATCTGTTGAATAAAGAAGATTTTGACCACATCTTACTGGAGCATCCTAAATTTGCTTCACACATTCAAACAATTGCGGAACAACGAAAGAAAAACCCTGTTACATCATAGGCATACACTTTTAATTATTCAATACAGGAGTAGCTATGTACGCAGTTGGCGATACGGTTCAAGACTTTACACTTCCAAATCAAAATGGTGAAATGATTACCTTATCTCAGTATCGAGGTAAAAAAGTGCTGGTATGGTTCTACCCAAAAGCAAGTACACCAGGATGCACTGCCGAAGGCTGCTCATTGAGAGACAACTTTGATGATTTATCCAATAAGGAACTTGTGATCTTGGGAATCAGTATGGACTCCGTCAAGAAACAGGCAAACTTCGTCAGCAAACACAGTTTCCCTTATGATCTTTTAGCAGATACTGAAGGCGTTGTGGTCAAAGCCTTCGGTGCATGGGGACCAAAAAAGTTCATGGGACGGTCCTACGACGGAATCCTACGGTCCTCTTTTCTCATCAATGAAGACGGTGTTGTACAAGAAGTCATTTCAAAAGTCAAAACCAAAACCCATGGTTCAGACATCTTGGCGTTGTTGAAGTCTCAATAACAAACTGGTGTCAGCATGCTCAATCATCTCTACAAACCCACTCTGGGTCTTCTCACGGACCTCTATCAAATCACGATGGCCTATGGATACTGGAAGTCTGGTCGTCATACGGTAGAGACTACCTTCCAACTGTTTTTTCGCAAAGCACCATTTGACAATGGATTTGCGATTTGTGCAGGAGTCGACACAGCTCTGGAGTTGATTGAACAGTTTCGCTTTTCTGATGAGGACATTTCCTATTTGGCACAGCAAACAGGAAACGATGGTGAACCGCTTTTTGAACCGGCATTTCTAAGCTATCTGCAGAACCTAGACATGGCTGTTGATATCGATGCTGTATCTGAAGGTGTGGCCGTTCTTGCACACGAACCCATCCTCCGAATTACAGGGCCGATCATTCCGTGCCAGCTACTTGAAAGTGCCCTGTTGACATGCATCAACTTTCAAACGCTAATTGCAACCAAATCCCATCGTGTTTGCAAAGCCGCAAAAGACGATATCGTCTTGGAGTTTGGTCTCAGACGAGCCCAAGGATTCGACGGAGCGATCTCAGCTTCTAGAGCGGCTTACATCGGAGGCGCACATGCAACATCCAATGTACTAGCCGGCAAACTACTCGATATCCCCATCAAGGGTACCCATGCCCACGCGTGGGTGATGATGTTTGATACTGAACCCGAAGCATTCGAGGCCTATGCGAGTGCGATGCCGAACAACTGTGTGTTTCTGGTTGATACATACGACACCTTAAATGGGGTACAGAATGCCATCCAAGCAGGTCTAAAGTTGCGTGAACACGGTCATGAGATGGTGGGAGTGCGATTGGACTCTGGAGACTTAACCGCTCTAAGTATCGCAGCAAGAGATCTCCTCGACAGCGCAGGGTTTCCCAATGCCAAAATCGTCGCATCAGACTCTCTCAATGAACACCGCATCACCAAACTCAAAGCCGATGGTGCACAAATCGATATTTGGGGAGTGGGTACCAACCTTGTCACATCTCAAGATCAACCGGCTCTTGGAGGAGTATACAAACTATCCGCCCAACGAGAAACATCCGATTCTGAATGGACTCCCAAAATCAAGCTGTCTAATTCTCCCATTAAAGTCTCCAATCCAGGTAGACTGCAAATTTATCGATGCATAGACTCCGATGGTGTTTGGCAGGCTGACATCTTGGGCGATCATCCCCCACAAACCAACCGCAATATCTACAGTCTAGATGGCCGTGACTCGTCTATACCAGCAGGATGTACAACAATACCGATGTTGACTCGAAAGATGACCGCTGGAAAACGAGTCCAGTCATCCGAAACCATCCACGAGTGTAGACAACGGTCTCTGACTGTCATGCGATGCAAACAAGATCTTCCATTTCTCACTGCAAACACTTGGGCAACAAAGCATGCTCTCATGGAAAAGTACAAACCCGCCATTCGGTAAACTCATGACCGCTCTATTATTTGATATACAGCATACTTTTTACCCAGTGATGCCATAGACATCCTACTTGGCCATGTGACTATTCATGAGACCAATCACAGAGGACAACCATGATTCCTTTATTTATCTGTTTCTTTAATACTGCCTATGGACACGGTCCGGACGCCAACATTTTTGATGAATTGGATGCCTTTTGGCCCACCCCCAACGCTGTACGTACTTCTACCGGTATACCTGGAAAAGAATACTGGCAGCAAGAGGCTGACTACACGATTCATGTGTCCTTGGACCCAGAAAACAAACGAATCATCGGTAGTGAAAGCATCGTTTACACCAACAACAGTCCAGATACCTTGTACTACGTCTGGATGCAACTCGATCCGAATTACCTCTCGAAACTGTCTGCACGTGGTCGGATGCAAACCGCCCCACACATGGCGACAGAGAACGCGTCCTTAGACGTCGGATATGTACGGGCATTAGAGGTTCGAGAAACGTATGAGCCCAATCTAGATATATCCAACGTCAAATTAAACGGAGAAGACTGCACACCGATCATTAGAGATACTCAAATGCGCTTATCTCTAGCCACTCCTCTAAAACCAAATGAACAGTTGACGATTGATCTAGAATGGGCCTACACCATGAACGATGCGTCTGTTTTATGGGCACGGTCTGGATATGAAATCTTAGAGGATGATTCACTCATCTTCGAAGTGGCACAATTTTATCCCAGGATGAACATTTACTCCGACTTGGAAGGCTGGCTAACCAAACCATATTTGGGAACTGGTGAATTTGCCACTGAGTTTGGAGACTATGACGTCTACATCACCGTCCCAGAAGACCACATCGTAGGATCAACAGGTGTTCTTCAAAACTCTGATGACGTCTTGAGTGCAGCCCAGCAATCAAGACTGGAAAAAGCTCGAACCGCCGATGAGCCCATATTCATCGTGAAGCCGGTCGAGGCCGAACAAAACAGAATCAACAGTACGGACAAAACCAAAACGTGGCACTTTACGGCTGAGAGTGTTCGAGATTTTGCTTGGGGATCCTCAAATGCCTTTGTATGGGATGCGTGGGGTAGAGAGATTGATGGTCAAACCGTTATGGCCATGAGTTACTATCCCAAGGAAGGTATGCCAATGTGGGACCAGTTTTCGACACATGCCATAGCGCACACCTTAGAATTCTATTCAAAAATGGTGTTCCCCTACCCCTATCCGGTGGCCATTTCCATGAATGGTCCCATCTATGGGATGGAATATCCCATGCTGTCTTTCAACGGTCCTAGACCCTTGGAAGACGGTACGTACAATGAGAATACGGGTCCATGGAAACATCAAAAGAATGGTCTCATCTCCGTAATTATTCATGAAGTCGGACACAACTGGTTTCCGATGATCGTCAACAACGATGAACGGTCCTGGATTTGGATGGATGAAGGACTCAATACATACATGCAAGCACTGGCCGAATTAGAATGGTCGGAAAAGTACGAACCAAAACGGGGTGAACCCTATAAAATTTCCGATTACATGAGTCGATCTGGTGATGTACCGATTATGACCGATGCAGACTCTGTTACCAGTCGTGGAAACAACGCGTATGCCAAGCCAGCTGCCGCACTCAACGTCCTGCGAGATACCGTTGTTGGACCAGAATTGTTTGATGCCGCTTTTGCACATTACTCTCAGCAATGGGCATTCAAACGCCCTTACCCTGCTGACTTCTTTCGAAGTATTGAAGATGCCACAGGAACGGACCTAGACTGGTTTTGGCGCTCGTGGTTTTACGGGACAGGACATGTAGACATTGCTGTAGATAACGTCGCCGTTTTTGTCAAAGATCTTCCCAATCCAGAGATCAAAAAGGCCCTCGAGAGAGAGCGAAAGGCAGAGTCGACAGTACTCACCAAACGACGGCAGTATGCCAAAACAGCACCCAAATATGCTGATAGATACCCAAGCGTCCTTGATTTTTACGACACGTACGACCCTTTTGAAATCACGGAAGCTGAGCTGAATGCCTTTGATGAAATGATGAAAGAAGTTGAAGACAAACATCGCCCCTTCTTTTCCACGCAAAAATATTACAATCAGATTGAAATATCCAATTCCACAGGGATGCCATCTCCTGTGATCCTTCAAATCACCTATGCCGATCAGAGTACAGAACGCATTGACATTCCTGCTGATGTATGGCGTAAAAATACGAACGGATTTGAAAAACTCCTCATTCGATCACAGCCCATTGTTCGAGTCGAGGTAGATCCCATGCTGGAAACCGCAGACGCGGACACCTCAAACAATATCTTTCCAAAAGGTATTGAAACGCATTCTTTTGAAGTGGACCCAAAATCATCGCCACCATCCAATCCAATGCAAAAGTCCCTCACTGACGATTGATTTACCAACGTTCGTAGCGACTCAATCTATAAACAATATTCTTTTTCAATGACTCTTGAATACAGATGCAACAAAGCCCAAAATGAGATAGAGATGGGATATGAATGAAAAGATTGACATCATTCGCCGACTGGCTCGAAAACAAACATCGGCACTCGGACGTGCTCTGCAGAAGACGCGGGCACCAGACATCGCTGAAGCCATCGTGCACTCTGCTCCTCATGAGCAGCGGTTCATATGGCAAGCGCTGGGTTCAGATGATGAACTCGCCTCCGAGGTACTGGCTTCTATACCAGAGAATGCCCTTGGAGATTTCCTACACCTCGTTCCAGTAGATCAACTCACCAGGCTGGTCAATCTCATCGAGGTCGATGACCAAGCAGATATCCTGGATGCTCTACCAGACGATATCCAAGCACAAATTTTACAGGCACTTCAAGAGGATGACCGAACTCAGCTTGAAGACATCATGTCCTATCATCCAGATAGCGCGGGTGGACTGATGCATGTAGATGTGGTTCGAATCAATGAGAACTCTTCCTGTCGAGACGCCATCAAACTGTTGCAAAGTCAAGCCAATGTAGAAATGGCCTTTTACCTCTATATTGAAACGGACAACGAACAACTCGTTGGAGTCCTATCGCTCCGTAGACTTCTTCTCTGTCCGCCATCGACATTGCTTAGGGATATCATGATCACAGATTTGGTTACGGTTGCGCCAACCGCTTCGCAGGAAGAAGTGGCAGGTATCGTACAACGATACGATATCATTGCGCTTCCCGTTGTGGATGAACAACGACATCTATTGGGTATCATTACGGTGGACGACGTCATGGATGTCATTTGGGAGCTGCATGAAAACCAAATGATGCGTATGGCAGGGATGAATGAAGAACACAATCCGCACGAAAGAAATGTATTCAAGGCTTTTCAGCAGCGTCTCACTTGGCTGGTGATCACTTTGTTTGGTGGAATTGGAATGGCGGAGTTAATTGGATTCTTTGAAGCCAGTCTCTCAGCTAAGGCGGCTTTAGCCTCGTTTATTCCTGTAATGCTTGGTACAGGTGGGAATGTGGGTACCCAAGCTGCGACAATTGCTGTCCGCAACCTCGCATTGGACAAGTCATTTGTATTCTCGACAGTCAGTATGCTCTGGCGTGAACTCAAAGTCGGTACGCTGCTCGGTCTATCCTTCGGCTTGATCTTGGGTGGCTATGCGTTTATTCGATTTGAACCCAAGATGGGCCTAGCAATCGCTCTGGCAACGATCTCCACTGTGATTTGTGCCGCCTTGATCGGTATGTTCATTCCCATCACCCTAAGTCGCATGAATATTGAACCCGCGGTCGCCACTGGACCTTTTGTAACTACAACCATCGACTTGCTGGCCATTTTAATCTACTTCTCTACATGCGTGCTAATTTTGGGTCTGTAGCATTTTAAGGACTGTGCAACCCATCTTTACAGATCGAATCTCCATAATATGCGATGGATATGAGATAGAAGCGAAATGTTGATCAACAATTTATATACAGATGACTGATCGTCTTCATTTTTCCGCCCTATATTGTGGTGCAACCAGCATTCTATTTCCTTCCGAAAATCAATCTGAATCGCGTATACTATACATCGACATTAATACATCCATGTCGCATTGGGAGTCACAATGAAAGAACTCATATTGTCAGATTGTATTCTCGTCGGATTCGTAAACTACGGCGAAAGTGATCGGATCGTGAAGTTATTTAG